>JAUNKU010000055.1 GCA_030532645.1 Neisseria sp.
TGTTTCGTAGTAGCTTTCTCTTTGTTTCGTAGTAGCTTTCATTGTTCATTTATAACGGTACTCATTTTTACACGAAACTTAACTCAAACCGTCAATCTTATTTAAAGCGCCTATCTACCCCCTCTCCCGCTTGCGGGGGAGGGCTGGTGGGGGTGTTTGGCTTAAAAAGCCGATACCGTTTCAAATAAACGTAAAAGGCCGTCTGAAAAATGAAACGCGAAAGAAATCAAATTTCTTCCGCCGCTTCGGCAACATCATAAGCTTCTACAATTTTCTGCACCAAAGGATGGCGTACAACATCTTCGCTGGTAAAGGTGTGGAAATACAGGCCTTCCACACCGGCCAGTTTCTCGCGTGCATCTTTCAGGCCGGATTTGATGTTGCGCGGCAGGTCGATTTGGCTCAAATCGCCGGTAATTACGGCTTTGGCGCCGAAGCCGATGCGTGTCAGGAACATTTTCATCTGCTCGGGCGTGGTGTTTTGCGCCTCGTCCAAAATCACATATGCGCCGTTGAGCGTGCGGCCGCGCATATAGGCCAGCGGCGCAATTTCAATCAAACCTTTTTCCAACAGCTTGGTTACGCGGTCGAAGCCCATCAAATCGTATAAGGCATCATACAAAGGGCGCAGATAGGGATCGACTTTCTGCGCCAAATCGCCCGGCAGAAAACCCAGTTTTTCGCCGGCTTCCACCGCGGGGCGTACCAATACAATCCGCTCGATTTGGTGTTTTTCCATCGCATCAACGGCAGCGGCGACGGCAAGATAGGTTTTGCCCGTACCGGCAGGCCCCAGTCCGAACACGACATCGTGGTTCAAAAGGGCGCGGATATAGCCGTTTTGGCGCGGTGTGCGGCCGCCGATGCTGCCGCGTTTGGTGCGGAAGGTGTATTGCGTATCGCGGGTTTGCACTTGGTGTTCTTTTTCGTCCTGCGTTTTGGCTTCCACTGCGGCCAGCTGGATATCGGCTTCTTCCAAATCGCGTGTTTCGGCAAGGTCGGCCAAAATCAGCACGGCACGGCGGCCGGCGTGGGCAAGGTTGCCGAAAAAGGTGAAATGGCTGAAACGGCGGCTGATTTGGATATCCAAAGCCTTGCCCAACAGGGCGAGATTGCCGTCAAGCGCGCCGGTCAAGCGTTGCAGAACGGTATTGTCGATGTCGTCGAATTGCAGGTGGACGGTATGGCTCATTATGGTGTTTTTGCCTTGAAAAGCGGAAGAAAAAGCCGTGTTTATAAAACGGAAATGATGAAAAATCAAGCGATTTAGGAAAAGGCGGTTGGCAGAGGCCGTCTGAAAAAGCCGTTTCCGCTCTGTTGCCAAAGGTATCAGCCGCAAGACCTTTAAAAGCAAGGGCGGAATACCGGATAAAGAATAAAGGTTTTCATCTGAAATCCCGCTGTTTGGGGTCTCATTAAACGGAATTCTTATCGTTCTTATCTTTCTAACATTTCTTAACAAAATTGTGTTATATTTTCCTATTCCTGCTATCAGTTCCGCCATAACAGGCGGTGCATTATTTTAACTTTGTTGAAGTTAAACTTTCAGACGGCCTTAATGATATGAAAAATGCTGTAACACAATTTATCCGTTCCGATATACAGGCATTGACCGCTTATGCGGTAGCAGACGTTGCCGATGATGTTATCAAACTCGATGCAATGGAACTGCCGTACCGCTTTCCGTCGGAAATGGCCGCAGAGCTGGCCGCGGAGCTGGCGGCCGCGCCGGTAAACCGTTATCCCAATCCCGCTACCTGCGGCGTACAACAGGCATTGAAAGCGGCGTTTTCCATTCCCGAAAAGGCCGAAATCGCTTTGGGCAACGGTTCGGACGAGCTGATTCAGCTGCTGACGATGCTGGTGGCTGCGCCGGGCGCGAAAATGCTGGCAATCGAGCCGAGTTTCGTGATGTATAAACACAATGCCGCGCTTTACGGTATGGAATACATCGGCGTGCCGCTGAACGAAGATTTTACGCTGAACCTGCCTGCCGTGCTGGAAGCGCTGCGCGAACACAATCCGGCGCTGGTGTTTCTGGCCTATCCGAACAATCCGACCGGAGTGCGTTTTGCGCGTGAAGAAGTGGAAGCGGTGATTGAAGCGGCAGACGGCATTGTGGTGGTGGACGAGGCTTACGGCTCGTTCAGCGGCGACAGTTTCCTGAGCGAGGCAGGCAGCCGCGAGAATCTGGTGGTGATGCGTACATTGAGCAAAATCGGCTTTGCCGGTTTGCGTTTGGGCTATGCCTGCGGCCATTCGGCGGTGATGGGCGAGCTGGCGAAAATCGTGCCGCCTTACAATATGAACCAGTTGAGCCTGACGGCGGCTAAATTTGCATTGAACAATGCCGCTTGGATTGAAGCGCAGATTGAGGTGTTGAAAAACGAGCGCGCCCGGCTGTTTGCAGAATTTGCCGCTTTGAACGGCTGCCGGGCGTTTGCCAGCGAAGCCAATTTCATTACCGTGCGTGTACCCGATGCACAGAAAATGTTTGATGCGCTGAAAGCGGAAAACATCTTGATTAAGAAGCTGCACGGCAGCCATCCGTTGCTGGAACAGTGCCTGCGCTTTACGGTCGGCACGCCCGAGCAGAACGATAAAGTATTGGCGGTGGTGCGCCGCGTTTTGGCTTAATGTTTCACAAACAATCAGATTAAAGGTTATTCAAATGACAATGAACAAAAAAGAAATCCGCCGCGAAAACTTTTTCCGTTTGGTAGAAGAAGCCGGCAACGTCTCTGCGCTGGCACGCGCCTGCGGCTACAATAATCCGGCTTCGCTGCACCAGCTGCGCGCCCGTTTGGACAAAGGCGAAGAGGGCAGCCGCGGCATTACCAACACCTTGGCGGAAAAGCTGGAAAAAGGTATGAAAAAGCCGAAAGGCTGGATGGACCGCCGCCACCGCGAGAAGAAAGAAGAGATGATTGAAGCGGTTGAAACCGTTGAAGCGGCAGAAAACGCCGCAATGCCGTCTGAAAACACGCCTTTTGTGTTGGGTGAAGGTCGCGCCGTTGCAGTGGAGCGCAATACCAGCGAAACGCAAATCAGCGTGAAGCTCAATCTGGACGGTACGGGCAAATCGCATTTCGATACCGGCGTGCCGTTTTTGGAACATATGCTCGACCAAATCGCCCGCCACGGCTTGATTGATTTGGAAATCATCTGCAAAGGCGATCTGCATATCGACGACCACCACACAGTCGAAGACATCGGCATTACGCTCGGCCAAGCCTTGAAGCAGGCCTTGGGCGACAAGCGCGGTATCCGCCGCTACGGCCATTCGTATGTGCCGTTGGACGAAGCTTTGAGCCGCGTGGTGCTGGATTTGTCCGGCCGCCCCGGCTTGGAATACAACATCGAATTTACCCGCGCCTTAATCGGCCGTTTCGATGTGGACTTGTTCAGCGAATTTTTCCACGGCTTGGTCAACCACAGTATGATGACCTTGCACATCGACAATCTGCGCGGCAAAAACGCGCACCACCAAGCCGAAACCGTTTTCAAAGCCTTCGGCCGCGCCTTGCGTATGGCGGTAGAATTTGACGAACGTATGGCCGGACAAATGCCTTCGACCAAAGGCACGCTGACGGCGTAAAGTTTGCCGGAGGCCGTCTGAAAAATGCCGTATTTTCAGACGGCCTCCTTCTTTCAGAAGCGTTCAAAAAAAGAAAAACAGCAAAGGAAATAAGATGAAAGTTGCCATTGTAGATTACGGTATGGGCAATCTGCATTCCGTGCTCAAATCCGTGCAGGCCGCGCAGAAGTTGTCGGGCCAAACAGCCGAAATCGTGCTGACCGCCCGCCCCGAAGAAGTGGCCTCGGCCGATAAAATCGTTTTCCCCGGTCAAGGCGCGATGCCGGACTGTATGGCCGCGCTGCAACACAGCGGTTTGGGCGAAGCGGTGGCTGACGGCTTGAAAAATAAGCCGTTTTTCGGCATTTGCGTAGGCGCGCAATTATTGTTCGAACACAGCGAAGAGGGCGATACCGCCGGTTTGTGCTGGTTCGGCGGCGATGTGAAACGTTTTGCCGCCGATTTGCACGATGCTGACGGAGGCCGTCTGAAAGTGCCGCATATGGGCTGGAATACCGTGCGCCAAACGCAGCCGCACGCGTTGTTTGCCGATATTCCGCAAGATGCGCGTTTCTATTTTGTCCACAGCTATTATTTTGCGCCTGCCGATAAAGAGATTGTATTGGGAACCAGCGAATATCCGCAGGAATTTGCCTGTATTGTCGGCAAAGACAATGTGTTTGCCACTCAGTTCCACACCGAAAAAAGCCACGATGCAGGCTTGATTTTGCTGCGGAATTTTTTGAATTGGCAGATTTGAGCTGAATATTTGACGGGTGGGAAAGAGGTTGGTTTGAACTTTGACTATTCAGATTTTAAACCGCACCGCAATACTCGGGCATTTAATGTAGGTTGGGTTGGAGCGCAGCGCAAACCCAACATTGGGGAAGTTTGAGTTGGGTTTATGCGCTCTAACTCAACCTACTGCTATTGTTCGTTGAAAACTCAAATGTTAAGAGATTCTACAAACGCATTCCCTCCCCCGCTTGCGGGGGAGGGCTAGGGTGGGTAGTTCGGCATTTCAGCCATAGGTGGGGGGAATGATGTTTAAGTTTGAATATATTTGCCGCCAATCCGATAACTGATAATCTGCCCGATAATTAAACTGTAAATAAACTTCCGAAAATCCTAAATTTGTGTAAAATGATTGCCCGATTGATTTTTGCTGTTTTCAGACGGCGTTTGATGCCGTCTGAAAACCATTAAAGAAAACAGGCAGAAAGCCGCTGCGCCGGTATGCAAAAAAACGGCGCGGTACGGTAAAGAAAAACAGAGAAACTGCGGCGCAATGCGCCCGAACGGAGTGATTATGCTGCTGATTCCGGCAATTGATTTGAAAGACGGCGCGTGCGTGCGCCTGAAACAGGGCTTGATGGATCAGGCCACTGTGTTTTCCGACCGTCCGGCCGAAATGGCGGCACATTGGGCGGCGCAAGGTGCGCGCCGTCTGCACTTGGTGGATTTGGACGGCGCATTTGCAGGCGAGCCGAAAAATTTCGGTGCGATTAAAGAAATTCTGGCGGCGGTATCGGCCGATATTCCTGTGCAGCTGGGCGGCGGTATCCGCGATCTGCACACGGTTGAACGCTATCTGGCGCTGGGCTTGCAAGATGTCATTATCGGCACAGCGGCGGTCAAAAATCCGGCCTTTGTGCGCGAAGCCTGTAAAGAATTTCCCGGCCGCGTGATTGTCGGCCTTGATGCCAAAGACGGTATGGTTGCGATTGACGGCTGGGCAACGGTTACCGAGCATCACGTTATCGATTTGAGCCGCCGTTTTGAAGATGACGGTGTGAACAGCATTATTTATACCGACATCGGCCGCGACGGTATGATGAGCGGCGTAAACATCGAAGCAACGGTCAAATTGGCCGAAGCGGTAAACATTCCGATTATCGCCTCGGGCGGTTTGACGGATTTGAACGACATCCGCGCCTTGTGTGCGGCGGAGAAAAGCGGCGTAGCCGGTGCGATTACCGGCCGCGCGATTTACGAAGGCAGTATCGATTTTAAAGAAGCGCAGGCGCTGGCCGACAGCTTGTCCGATGCCGTCTGAAAGCGCAGCTTCAACGAAGTTAAAACGAAGTTTTTGCGAAGCTGAAACGGGCGGTGTGGCAATGTTTTGATATAAACAAAATCAAACTGTTTATATTGAAACAAACGGCAGCGCAGAGTGTATTTTAGGGATAAACATTGGAAGCATTTATTTTGGGCGTTTGGGCGGTGTGGTCGGCAGACCGTGATATTTCCGCCTTTACCGAAAGCCTGGCCTTTATGATTATGGTCAACATAATGCGCTCGTTTGTCTTGCTGGCGCTGCCTAAGCTGGACGGGCGGTGGGCAGTGGAGACCGCCGTGCTGTGGCTGACCGCGATGCTGGTGTTCCGCGTGGTAAACCGCTATCCCAGCACGTTTGTACAAACCCTGATTGCCGCTTTTGCAGGCAGTGCGCTGTACTACCTGATCAGTATGAATATCGAAACATTCCTTTATTTTTAAACCTTACCGGCTGCCGCCTTGTCAAAGTCGGCAGCTTTCTTATTTCGGGAAACCATTATGGCATTGGCAAAACGCATTATTCCCTGTTTGGACGTCGATAACGGCCGCGTGGTCAAAGGCGTGAACTTCCTCGGCCTGCGCGATGCGGGCAATCCGGTTGATGTGGCCAAACGTTATAACGACGAAGGCGCAGACGAAATCACGTTTCTGGACATTACCGCCAGCAGCGACAACCGCGACACCATTTTGCACGTGATTGAAGAAGTTGCCTCGCAGGTCTTTATTCCGCTGACGGTCGGCGGCGGCGTTCGTTCCGTGGCCGACGTGCGCCGTCTGCTGAACGCCGGAGCGGACAAAGTCAGCATCAATACTTCCGCCGTGACCAATCCTGATTTGGTGAACGAAGCGGCCGGTTTTTTCGGTTCGCAGGCGATTGTAGTGGCGGTAGATGCCAAAGCGGTTAATGCCGACAACACGCGCTGGGAAGTGTTTACCCACGGCGGCCGCAAAGCCACCGGCTTGGACGCAGTGGCTTGGGCGCAGGAAATGCAGCGGCGCGGCGCAGGCGAAATCCTGCTGACCAGTATGGACCGCGATGGCACCAAAGCCGGTTTCAATCTGCCGCTGACCCGTGCCGTTTCCGAAGCGGTGGATATTCCCGTGATTGCCTCCGGCGGCGTGGGCAATGTGCAGCACTTGATCGACGGCGTGAAAGAAGGTAAAGCCGATGCTGTTTTGGCGGCCAGCATTTTCCACTTCGGCGAAGTAAAAATCAGCGAAGCAAAAGCGGCGATGAGGGCGGCTGGGATTGAAGTGCGGCTGTAAATATTTCAGCAGTTTTATTGTTGAAAAATACTGTTGAATTTCGCAGAAACTTCGTTTTAACTTCGTTGAAGCTGTGCTTTCAGACGGCCTTTGAAGATGAGGCCGTCTGAAAAACGATGAAAGCAATTTTAATTTGACAAACATAAGGAACAACAATGAAAAAACACATCATCACGATGGTTGCCGCGCTGGCCTTGACCGCTTGCGGCGGCAACAATACCGACAAAATCGGCGAAGCGAGTACGGTGTTCAATATGCTCGGTAAAAATGACCGCATCGAAGTACACGCGTTTGATGATCCGCAGATTCAGGGCGTAACCTGCTATATTTCCTACGCGAAAAAAGGCGGTTTGAAAGAGGCGGTGAACTTGGAAGAAGATGCTTCCGATGCTTCCGTTTCCTGCGTGCAGACCGCGCCGGAAGTGCGCTATAACGAAGCGGCAGTGAAAAAGCCGCAGAAGATTTTCAAAAAAGGTTCGAGCTTTATTTTCAAGACCTTGCAAGTTGTCCGCTATTACGATCCGGCGCGTAAAGTATTTACTTATCTGGTGTACAGCGACAAAGTGATTCAAGGTTCGCCGAAGAACTCGATGGAGGCCTTTTCCTGCTATACCGGCGCACCGGCTAAAACCGATAACCTGCCGCCCGAAGTGCAAGCCTTCGGCGCTTGTTTGGTCAGCGGCGCGGCACATTAAGGCCGTCTGAAAAAGGAGGGCGGCACAGGCAAGTGCCGTTAAAACGGTATGGATTTAAGCTTTTGGCATTATGCTGCGATTGCGTTGCTCGGTATTTTGGCCAGCATCATCAATATCTTGGCAGGCGGCGGCTCGAATCTGATTCTGCCTTTGCTGATGGTATTCGGTGTGCCGCCTGATGTGGCGAATGCCAGCAACCGTGTCGGCATTTTCTTTCAATCGCTTACCGGCATCCGCGGTTTTTCGCGTGCCGGCGTGCTGCCGACGGGCGACTTGAAAGCCATTCTGCTGCCGATAGCCGCCGGCGGTTTGGCCGGTTCCGGCTTGGCTTCCGTGTTGCCCGAAGCCGTGCTGAAACCGGCTTTGCTGCTTTGCATACTCGGCGTGGCCACGCTGACTTTTTTCAAACCGCAGCTTCTGATGCCGTCCAAAGACAGCGAGCCGCGCAAGGTTGCCGATACGCGCGGCGCGGCGTTTTTGCTGTTCGCCGTCGGCGTGTACGGCGGTTTTGTGCAGGCCAGCACCGCATTTTTGCTGCTGCCCGTATTGTCCGGCTTGTTGCGCTATGATTTGCTGCGGGCAAATGCGCTGAAAGTGGTGTGCACATTGGGCTTTACCGTGGTCGCGCTGGCCGTGTTTATCTGGCAGGGGCAGATTTGGTGGGATGTCGGGCTGGTGTTGGCGGCAGGCAACACAATCGGCTCGCTGCTCGGCGTACGCATTGCGCTGCGCCTGTCGCCCGATATGCTGCGTAAGATTCTGTTTGTGATGACGGTGGTTGCCGTGATTGGTGCGCTGCTGAAATAAAGGCCGTCTGAAAAGGAATACAATGAAATTTTCCGAATACCGTCAATATGATGCCGTCGCTTTGGCGGCTTTAATCCGTGCGGGCGAAGTATCGGCGGACGAGGTTTTTCAGACGGCCTTGGCGCGTTCGGACGAAGTGAATCCGCAGCTGAATGTATTGGCACAGGACTTGCGCCGGCGTGCGGCAGCGTGGCCGTCTGAAAATGCCGCTGCCAAGCCCGATGCGCCGTTTTACGGCGTACCGTTTTTATTGAAAGATTTGCTGGCCGACTGGCAGGGAGTACCGACCGAATGCGGTTCGAAAATGATGAAAGGGCAGGTTGCCGCGCAAAGCAGTGCGCTGACAAAGGCCTACGAGCGCGCCGGTTTGCGGATTTTCGGCAAAACGGCGACGCCCGAATGGGGGCTGTATCCCGTAACCGAATCGGCGGCCAACGGCATTACGCGCAATCCTTGGAACACAGCCTATACTTCCGGCGGCAGCAGCGGCGGTTCGGCGGCTGCGGTGGCGGCAGGGATTGTTCCGGTGGCGCACGGCGGAGACGGCGGCGGTTCGATACGGCTTCCGGCGCACAACTGCGGCGTGTTCGGCCTGAAACCGAGCCGCGGCCGCAGCAGTTTCGCACCGGCTTTGTCGGAGGCTTGGCAAGGTTTGGTGTGCGAACACGTTTTAACGCGCAGCGTGCGCGACAGCGCGCATTTCCTGGATTTGGCCGCGCAAACGCAAAGCGGTTCGCTGTATGCCTGCTCGCAGCCGGAAACGCCGTTTGCCGAATGCGTCAAACAGGAAACAGGCCGTCTGAAAATTGCCTTTTGGCGTACGCCTTGGCTCGGCGGCGGCAACGACCAAGGCACGGAGGCGGCATTTGCCCACAGCCTGAAATTATTGCAGCAGGCCGGACACGATATCGAAGAAGCCGCACCGGCGTTTGCACCGCCTGAGGTGCTGAACCGCGCGGCCCGTGTACTGGTAACGGGTGAAACGGCCAAGCTGCTGTATCTTTACCGCAATCTGACCGGCCAAAAGCTGCATTACAGCCAAGTCGAGCCGACCACTTGGGCGCTGATGATGCAGGGGCAGCAGATCAGCGCCGGCGAAATGGCGTGGGCGCGCGATGTAATGCTGGCGCAAAGCCGAGCCGCCGCCGCATTTTTTACGCGCTACGATGTGCTGGCTACGCCCGTTTGTCCGCGCACCACGCCGAAAGTCGGCGAACTGATGCCGTCTGAAAAACAGCAAAAACTGATTGAACTGCTGTTCGGCAAGCTCAACTTGGCCCGATTGCTGAGCCGCAATCCGCTGTTGGAAAAAGAAGCCGCGCACACGCTGCATTACATCGGCTATACCGTACCGTTCAATATGGCAGGCAATCCGGCCGCCAGCGTGCCGCTGTACTTGCACGAAGGTTTGCCGGTCGGCACACAATTTGCCGCCGCACACGGCCGCGAAGACATTCTGCTGCGCTTGGCCGCACAGTTGGAGCAAATACAGCCTTGGGTGGACAAGATGCCG
>JAUNKU010000056.1:0-2525 GCA_030532645.1 Neisseria sp.
TGGAAGTGAAAACAGGCAAGCGTAATCAGGAGCGGCGCTCGCTGTCTTTCGGTATGCGGCCGGAGCAGGCCGAGGCAGTGGAAAAAGCGGCGGAATATTTCCGCAGTTTTAAAGCCGAGGCACACAATCAGGGCAAAGCGCCGCGCTTTTTGTGGAATGCGAAAATGCGTTTCGGCAAAACTTTTGCGGCGTATCAGCTGGCCAAGAAAATGGGCTGGCGCAAGGTGCTGATTCTGACGTTTAAACCGGCAGTGCAGAATGCTTGGGAAGAAGATTTGCTGAATCATGCGGATTTTGCCGGTTGGCAGTTTTTGGTGCGCGGCGGATTGACTTATGAAGAAGCGGATAAAAGCAGGCCGTTTGTCTGTTTTGCTTCGTTTCAGGATTTTCTCGGTAAAAATGCAGCGGGCGGTATCAAGCTGAAAAATGTTTGGGCTCATGAGATTAACTGGGATTGCGTCATTTTCGACGAATATCATTACGGTGCTTGGCGGGAAAATGCTCAAGATTTATTCGACGGTGAAGACAGCAAAGAGCAGAAATTTGCACAAAGCAAATTTTTGAAGGATTTTGATGAGGGTGAGATGCCGATTACAACGCATCATTACCTTTATCTTTCCGGTACGCCGTTCCGTGCCATTTCTTCGGGCGAATTTATCGAAGAGCAGATTTTCAACTGGACGTATTCGGACGAGCAGAAAGCTAAGGCACAATGGTCGTCTGAAAACGGCAAGAATCCTTATGCGGCTTTGCCGCGAATGGTGATGATGACTTACCAGCTGCCGGATTCGGTGCGCCATATTGCGGCGAAAGGCGAATTTGATGAATTTGATTTGAACCTGTTTTTCTCGGCGGAAGGTGAAGAGGAGGAAGCGCGGTTCGTGTATGAAGAGCAGGTTCAGAAATGGCTGGACTTTATCCAAAACCGTTTGCCGGAAACGTGCGAGGAAGATTTGAAACTGGGCAAGCGCAAGCCGCCGATGCCGTTTTCCGATGTTCATTTGCGCGAAAGCCTGCTGCATACATTTTGGTTTTTGCCGAATGTAGCCTCTTGTTTTGCGATGCGTAACTTATTGGCTAAAAAGCATAATCAGTTCTTTCATAATTATAAGGTGATTGTAGCGGCCGGCGTAAAAGCTGGTATCGGAGTGGAGGCTTTGCCGCCGGTAAAAGCAGCTATGGGCAACAGCGGCTTGGAGAGTAAAACGATTACGCTCTCCTGCGGTAAATTGACCACAGGCGTTTCTGTTGCTCCTTGGACGGGTATTTTTATGCTGCGTAATTCGCAAAGCCCCGAAACGTATTTTCAGGCCGCTTTCCGCGTGCAGACGCCTTGGGTAATGCGCGGTCATGACGCGGCCGATCCGAACAACGAGCTGATTGTGAAGCGGCAGTGCTATGTATTTGATTTTGCGCCCGACCGTGCTCTGCGCCAGATTTCGGAGTATGCCTGCCGTTTGGATACGGAAAACAGCAATCCTGAGCAGAAAGTCGGCGAATTTATCCGGTTTTTGCCGGTGTTGGCCTATGACGGCAGCAGTATGAAGCAGATTGATGCGGCCGGTGTGTTGGATATGGCGATGAGCGGTACAACGGCTACGTTGCTGGCAAGACGCTGGGAAAGCGCGCTGTTGGTCAATGTGGATAACGATACGCTGCAACGGCTGATGGACAATCAGGAGGCGTTGGATGCGTTGATGAAAATCGAAGGTTTCCGCTCGTTGAGTGACGATATTACCACGATTATCAATAAGTCGAATGCGGTGAAAGAAGCGAAAAAGCAAGACGAAAAGCCGAGCGAGGAAGAGCAAAAAATATTGGGTGATGCGGAAAAGGAGTATAAAAACTTGCGTAAGCAGATTCAGGAAAAGCTGATTAAGTTTGCCACGCGCATTCCGGTGTTTATGTATCTCACCGATTATCGCGAGCACAGTTTGCGTGAGGTGATTAACCAGTTGGAGCCGGATTTGTTCCGTCGGGTAACAGGCTTGACGCAGGCGGATTTTGCTTTGCTGGCGAAGCTGAATGTGTTTAATGAAGGCTTGATGAATGATGCCGTGTATAAATTCAAACGTTATGAAGACAGCAGTTTGGAATATACCGGCGTGAGCCGCGAGCAGGAGCGGGTTGGCTTGTTCAGCACAACGATTCGGAAAGCGGATTTACATTAAGACGCCGGTTCAAGGCCGTCTGAAAATACGCAATATTGCGTTTTCAGACGGCCTTTGTTCATTTTACTTTTGTTGTAATGTCCAACCGAAGGCTTCGGCCAGCCGCTGCCAGTTTTCATCGACGGGCGCGGTAACGGTTTGCTGTTGGCTGTCTGAAAGGCGGGTAAAGCTAAGGCTTCTGGCGTGCAGCATCAGGCGGTGGACGTTGAGATGTTCGCGGATGGCTTTGTTTTGGCGCAGGTCGCCGTAGTTGGTGTCGCCGACAATGGGGTGGAAAATGTGTTTCAGATGGCGGCGCAGTTGGTGTTTGCGGCCGGTTTCGGGTGTAAGTTCCAGCCAGGAATAGCGCGAGGT
>JAUNKU010000056.1:2625-8316 GCA_030532645.1 Neisseria sp.
CGGTCGAGCCAGCTGCGGTGTACCAGCATTCCGGCCGGTTTGTTGACGGCGATGCAGTCGTTGTCGCGGTAGAGGATGTCGAGCATAGGATTGGAAGTTTTTTTAAGAGAGACGATATTGTAATGGTGTTTGGCTGATGCCGCCAAACGGCTTGGAAAGTGTAAACTCCGTTCACTCTCGCTGGTCTTTTCAGGTTTTAAAGTTTCTTGTATTTCAATAAGTTGGAGCACTTTTCAGGAGTGCTCGCAAACTGCGTTTGCTTATGCAGCAAGTAAGCTGAATAGCATTTCTGCAAGCCGTTTCACTCATAAAGTTACTGCCTAAAATAATCTAAATTTAGGGTGGCGTGAGGAGCGGAAGCCGCAGAAAGGCGGTAATCGGGTTGGATAGCGGATGGGAAGATGCTTGGGGTGCGCCTGAATATGATGAAAGCCGGTATGTGCTTTGCGCTAAACCGGTCTGTGGTTTGGCTGAAAATGATAAAAGGCCGTCTGAAAACCGGTTTCCCTATTTTCAGACGGCCTTTCAAGCGTTCAGCCTAGGTGTAAAGGATTACACTTTGGCTGCTGCGGCTACTTCGGCTGCGTAATCCACAACGGCTTTTTCGATGCCGTCGCCGACTTTGTAGCGTACGAAAGAAACCACTTCCGAGCCGTTTTCTTTCAGGAATTGGGCTACGGTTTGATCCGGATTCATCACGAAAGCTTGGCCGTTCAAAGTGATTTCGGCCAAGAATTTCTTGATGCGGCCTTCAACCATTTTCGCTGCGATTTCGGCAGGTTTGCCTGATTCGATAGCTTGTTGGGTGTAGATGTGGCGCTCTTTTTCTACCAATTCGGCATCTACTTGGTCTTCGCTTACGGTTTGCGGTTTGGCGGCAACGATGTGCATACCTACTTTGCGGGCAACGTCTTCTGCACCTTTGTATTCAACCAATACGCCTTCGGTTGCCAAAGCACCGTGGATGTAGGCAACCAGAGCGTTGTCGGTAGTAATGGTTTGGAAGCGGCGTACAGACATATTTTCGCCCAGTTTGGCGATGATGGCTTTGCGTTCTTCTTCAACCAAGGCGCTCAGTTCTTCAACGGTAGCCGGTTTTTTCTCGGCAGCGGTTTTCGCTACGAAGTTGGCAAACTCAACGAAGCCTGCGTCTTTGGCAACGAAGTCGGTTTCGCAGTTTACTTCAACCAAAGCACCGGTATTGCCTTCGATAGCAAAAGCCAAAACGCCTTCGGCAGCGGTACGGCCGGCCAGTTTGCCCGCTTTCGCGCCGGATTTGATGCGCAGGATTTCTTCGGCTTTGGCCATATCGCCTTCGGCTTCTACTAAGGCTTTTTTACATTCCATCATACCCAGACCGGTAGCCGCGCGCAGGTCGGCAACCATTTTTGCAGTAATTTCTGCCATTTTGTGTCTCCTAAAAACAGGGAAGGCGGCACGGGATTGCGCGCCGCAAAGATTCGGTTAAAGGCCGTCTGAATAAAGCGGAACGATTTGTTCCGCTTCATTAAAGCAGATTTTCAGACGGCCTTTGCAGATGCCGGAATTATTCGGCAGCTTGTGCGGCTGCTACGGTTTCGGCAACGGCTTGGTTTTTGCCTTCCAGAACCGCATCGGCGATGCCGCGGCAGTACAGACGGATGGCTTTGGCAGAGTCGTCGTTACCCGGGATAACGTGTTTTACGCCGTCAGGGCTGTTGTTGGTATCGACAACGGCAATGACAGGAATGCCCAATTTCGCTGCTTCAACCAAAGTACCGTGTTGGTAGCCGGTATCGATAACGAAAATCGCGTCAGGCAGGCCTTTCATATTTTTGATACCGCCCAAAGAGCGTTCCAGTTTGGCCACTTCGCGGGTCATATCCAGCAATTCTTTTTTGTTGAAACCGCTGGTTTCAGCGTTTTCCAGAATGGCTGTTTTCTCTTCCAAGCGTTTGATGGACTGCTTCACTGTTTTGTAGTTGGTCAGCATACCGCCCAACCAACGGTAATCAACATAAGGCATACCGGCGCGGGTTGCTTCTTCTTTGATGATTTCGCGGGCTTGGCGTTTGGTGCCTACAAACAGCACGGTGCCTTTGTTGGCAACCAGACGGCGTACAACTTCTTGCGCTTCGTGGAACAGCGGCAGGGTTTTTTCCAGGTTGATGATATGGATTTTGTTGCGCGCGCCGAAAATGTATTGTTCCATTTTCGGGTTCCAGTAACGGGTTTGGTGGCCGAAGTGAACGCCGGCTTCCATCATTTGACGCATTGTAATTTGAGACATTTTCTTTCCTTAAAGGGTTAGAGCAGACACCCGTGCAAGAATCTTGCCGGAAAGCCCGTATTAAAACATACGCGCTGCTGATTTCCGGCAGACACCCTTTGTGCGCGAGGTGCGAGCATAAATTGAAAAATAAAAGCTCCCGAAAAACGGGAACCGCAGAATTATAGAGATTTCTGCCTATTCGGGCAAGGACTTATCGCGTTTTTGCGCGGCCGAACGCTCGGCCTGTTTCATTTTTCGGTTGCGGCGGCGCGTTTTGGCTGCCCAAAACATAAACAGCGTAGGCAGAATGGTCCAAAATACCAGATAAATCAATATTCTCGGCAGGCTCGGTTGGGCGAGCGAGAACATCAGAGTAACGAAAATATAGCCGATGGCGACGATATGCCACATTTTGCTTGCTCCGTACGGAAAGTGCATTATTCAGACGGCCTGTATTATAAGGCGGAGCCGTCTGAAAACGGGCGGTTTTTTCTGTCCGGCGGGGGCTGCGCCGCTTCGGCTGCCGCCATCTTTACACGCAGAAAGCCTTACACGGCTTGACACAGTTTAACAATCCAGCCTATAAAACGCCTTCTGCCGCACGGTTTTCATAATGTAAAAACGGAAACCGATAAAAGCGGCTTGCTGCAAAAGAGAAACACAAGATTATGGAAAAACCTTACACCCTCGTTCCCGTCAGCGAAAATGCGCTGGTTTTCACTTTGCCGCCGCCGGCCGATTTGGCCAAGCAGCAGCGTTTGTGGGCGTTTGCCGATGCGCTGCAAGGCTTTGACGGCGTGGCCGAAGTGGTGGTCGGAATGAACAACCTCAGCGTGTTTGCGCTGCCGTCCGTCCGTTTGTCTGCGCTTTCAGACGGCATTGCCGCGCTGTGGGAAACCGTCCGCGCTGCCGATTATCAAGGCCGCCACGTTGAAATTCCCGTGGTGTACGGCGGTGCGTCAGGCGAAGATTTGGCCGAAGTGGCCGCTTTCCACGGCATCACGCCGGAGGAAGTGGTGCGCCGCCATACCGAGCCGGTGTACACTGTATTTATGATGGGTTTCCAGCCGGGTTTTCCGTATCTCGGCGGCCTGCCCGAGCATCTGCACACGCCGCGCCGCGCCGTTCCGCGTACGCGCGTTGAGGCCGGTTCGGTGGGCATCGGCGGCTCGCAAACAGGCGTGTATCCGTTTGCTTCGCCGGGCGGCTGGCAGATTATCGGCCACACCGATTTGCCGTTGTTCCGTGCCGACCAAATGCCGCCGACCTTATTATCGGCCGGCGATACGGTGCAGTTTGTTGCGGAGAGGGTGGACTTATGATTACGGTTTTGAACACAAAGGCAGCGGTCTGTATTCAGGATTTGGGACGCTACGGCCTGCGCCGCTACGGCATCGGCCACGCCGGTGCAATGGATACATTGGCTTTGCGTGCCGGTAATCTGTTGCTGGAAAACGAAGAAAATGCGGCGGCTTTGGAAATCGCTTTGGGCGGTTTGACCGTGCGTTTCGATCAGGACACTTCGTTCTGCATTACCGGCGCGGTGTATGAAGCCGATTTGGACGGTGAAACCGTGCATTCGTACTGGCGTTATAGCGCGAAAAAAGGCCAAACTTTACGCCTGATTCGCGCAGTGCAGGGAATGTACGGCTATTTATGCGTGCGCGGCGGATTTGATGTGCCGGAAGTTTTGGGTGCGAAAAGTACCGATATTAAGGCCGCATTCGGCGGTTTTGAAGGCCGTTTGCTGAAAGAGGGCGACCAATTACGCACGTTTTCAGACGGCCTTTGCCTGAACAAAGTCGGCATTGCGCCGATTGAGTACACCCATATTATTCACGCGCTGCCGTCCTCCGAATACGACAGCTACACCAAACAGGCGCAATACCGTTTCTGGCAGGACGAATGGCTGCTGCAAAGCGACAGCAACCGTATGGGCTACCGTTTGGGCGGCTCGCCGCTGAACCAGCAAACGCCTACCGAAATGCTCTCGCACGCAGTCGGGTTCGGCACGGTGCAAGTGCCGCCGTCCGGCCAGCCGATTGTGCTGATGGCCGATACGCAGACCACCGGCGGTTATCCGAAAATCGCTGCGGTTGCCGCCGCCGATTTGGGGCGTTTGGCGCAAGTGCGCTTCGGAAGCAAGGTGCGCTTTAAAATGGTTTCGCCGGAGGAAGCGGCCGCCCTGCAACGGAAAAACCAAGCTTATTTAAACCAAATCAAAAGGATAACGGAAAATGCACGTTGATTTGAACGCCGATTTGGCCGAAGGCTGCGGCAATGACGAAGCCCTGCTCGGCTTGGTAACGTCCGCCAACATCTGCTGCGGTCTGCACGCCGGCAATGCCGAAGAAATGCGTAAAGCCTTGCAGTGGGCGAAACAGAACGGCGTGCGAGTGGGCGCGCATCCCTCGTTTCCGGATCGCGAAAACTTCGGCCGCAGTGCGATGAATCTGCCGCCGGAAGAATTGCGCGCGCATTTGCTGTACCAGCTCGGCGCATTGCAAGCTTTGTGCCGCGCGGAAGGGCTGGTTTTCGATTATGTGAAACCGCACGGTGCGCTGTACAACCAAGCCGCCAAAGATGCGGAACTAGCCGCGTTGATAGCACAAACCGTCAAAGCCTTCAATCCCGATTTGAAACTGATGGCCTTGTCCGGCAGTCTGTTGTTGGAAGCCGGCCGGCAAGCTGGTTTGGGCGTGATTTCCGAAGTATTTGCCGACCGCCGCTATATGCCGGACGGCACGCTGGTGCCGCGCAGCCGACCCGACGCACAAGTGGACAGCGACGAAGAAGCGATTGCCCAAGTTTTGCAGATGGTGAAAGACGGCAGCGTGACCGCCGTGGACGGCAGCCGCGTGACGGTGCAGGCCGACAGCGTGTGTCTGCACGGCGACGGCGCACACGCGTTGGAATTTGCCGCACGGATCCGCAAAGAATTGCAAGACGCAGGGATTGAAGTGATTGCAAAGTAAAAGCAATCATTATCAATAGTATAAAATAAATATCCAACCAACAAGCAACATTTTCTCAGGGAAATGTTGCTTTTTTGCAGCAAGGCCGTCTGAAAAATGGCTTGAAAACAGCGTTTCTATCTGCCCTGCTGCTTTTCAGACGGCCTTTACTTGAATTTAAACGGTTTCCCCTAAAATTAAGGGCTGTTTCGCCGTACAATCCAACGGCTTTTCGCTGCAACCGTGCCGAACGTCGGGCGGCTGCTTTTCTGCAAACTTCTGATACTAAGGAACAATTATGTGCGGTATCGTCGGCGCCATCCGTGCGCATCACAATGTAGTGGATTTTCTGACAGACGGCTTGAAACGTCTGGAATACCGCGGCTATGACTCTTCGGGCATCGCTGTAAACGAAGGCAATAAAATCAGACGTGTACGCCGTGTCGGCCGCGTGCAGATGATGGAAGATGCCGCCAAGGAAAAAGG
>JAUNKU010000056.1:8416-9837 GCA_030532645.1 Neisseria sp.
GCTTTCGCGATTGCCGTAATGGCGCAAGACAATCCGGAAAATATGGTGGTGGCGCGTATGGGCTGCCCGCTGTTGGTGGCTTTCGGCGAAGACGAAACCTTTATCGCTTCCGATGTGTCCGCCGTGATTGCCTTCACCCGTAAAATTGCTTATCTGGAAGACGGCGATATTGCCCTGTTGGATGCCGGCGGTATTGTGAAAATGACGGATAAAAACGGTGAAGCAGCCCAGCGCGAAGTGAAAACGTCCGAATTGTCGCTGGCTTCATTGGAGCTCGGGCCGTACAGTCATTTTATGCAGAAAGAAATCCACGAACAGCCGAAAGCGATTGCCGATACGGCGGAAGTATTCCTTGACGGCGGTTTCGAGCCGGAAAATTTCGGCGAAAACGCCCGTGAAGTATTTGCCGGCATTCACAGTATCAAAATTCTGGCTTGCGGTACTTCCTACTATGCGGCAATGACCGCCAAATACTGGCTGGAAAGCATCGCCCGTATTCCGTGCGACGTGGAAATTGCCAGCGAATACCGTTACCGCGATGTGATTGCCGATCCGAAGCAGTTGATTATTACCATTTCACAATCCGGCGAAACTTTGGACACGATGGAAGCGTTGAAATACGCACAATCGCTGGGATACAAACACAGCCTGTCGATTTGCAACGTAATGGAGTCCGCTCTGCCGCGAGCCAGCGAGCTGGTGTTGTACACCCGTGCCGGTGCCGAAATCGGCGTAGCGTCCACCAAAGCGTTTACCACACAGCTGGTGGTGCTGTTCGGTTTGGCCGTTACCCTCGGCAAACTGCGCGGCGTTGTCGATACAGAACGCGAACAACAGTTTGCCGAAGAATTGCGCCAACTGCCCGGCAGCATTCAGCACGTTCTCAATTTAGAGCCGCAAATCGCCGCTTGGGGGCAGAAGTTTGCCCAGAAAACCAGCGCCTTGTTCCTCGGCCGTAATATCCACTACCCGATTGCGCTTGAAGGTGCATTGAAACTGAAAGAAATCACCTATATCCACGCCGAAGCCTATCCGGCCGGCGAGCTGAAACACGGCCCGTTGGCATTGGTGGACGAAAATATGCCGGTGGTAGTGATTGCGCCGAAAGACAATCTTTTGGACAAAGTGAAAGCCAATATGCAGGAAGTCGGCGCACGCGGCGGCGAACTCTTCGTATTTGCCGATTTGGACAGCGATTTCAGTGACGATGACGACGGCGTACACATCATCCGCACCCCGCGCCACGTCGGCGCACTTTCGCCGATTGTCCATACCATTCCCGTGCAGCTGCTGTCTTACCACGCCGCACTGGCACGCGGTACCGATGTGGACAAACCGCGCAATCTGGCCAAATCGGTAACCGTAGAATAAAACGCAGGCACACCGCTGCGGTTTGAATAAAGGCCGTCTGAAAACAAAGC
>JAUNKU010000057.1:0-4363 GCA_030532645.1 Neisseria sp.
CTGAAAAATCCTCAAATCCGCCCTTTCGTTCCACCTGAAAACCGTTCATAATAATGTTATCTTTTGTAAATTTCACTTCCCGGCCGCACTATGAAAAGCCTTGCCCACAAAATTGTCCAAACCCGCCGTTTGTCCCGTAAAACGGCGGCGCTTGTTTATCTGCTCATCGGCTCGGCACTGGTCGCGGCGGTGTCGCTGGGTTTTGCCAAAGCGGCCGACTGGGCTTTGGAGCAAAACGCCGAACTGGCGGCGCATTATCCTTGGTTTTCTTGGGTTGCCCTGCCTGTCGGCCTGATGGTGATTTTGTGGCTGACGCGCCGTTTCGCGCCCTACACTTCGGGCAGCGGCATTCCGCAGGTTTTGGCTTCGTTAAGCCTGCCCTACGGCGATTCGAAAAACCGCTTGGTCGCGTTTTTCCAAACAATGCTGAAAATTCCGCTGACCTTTCTCGGTATGCTGGTCGGCGCATCTATCGGTCGCGAAGGCCCTTCGGTTCAAGTGGGCGCAGCGGTAATGGCGGCTTGGGGACGTTGGTGCAAACAGCGCGGTTTGGCGTTTACCGGCTTGCAGGAAAACGATTTGCTGGCGGCCGGTGCGGCAGGCGGCTTGGCGGCGGCTTTTAATGCACCGCTGGCCGGTGTGGTTTTCGCGATTGAAGAACTCGGACGCGATGTTATGCTGCGCTGGGAGCGGCAGATTTTTATCGGTATTCTGGCCGCCGGTTTCGTACAAGTGGCCGTTGAGGGCAACAACCCGTATTTCCGCAGTTTTTACGGCGTGGAAATGAAACATATGCTGCCTTGGGTGTTCGGCGCGGCTTTGGTATGCGGCATTTTCGGTGGATTATTCGCCAAATTCCTGTATATGGGCGCGGAAAAAATCTCGCCGCCGCCTGTCGGCAAATGGATTAAAAAACATCCGATTTTGTTTGCCGGAATAATCGGCTTGGTTTTGGCGGCAATCGGTACGTTATCGGGCGGCCAAACTTTCGGTACAGGCTATAACGAAGCCTCTGCCGCTTTACGCGGTATGTATGAAGCGCCGCCGGGAGTCGCATTTGCCAAATGGATTGCAACCGTGCTGTCTTACTGGGCCGGCATTCCGGGCGGCATCTTCACCCCCAGCCTGACCATCGGGGCAATGCTCGGCCAGCATATGGCCGACATCGCCGGCTTGACCGTGGGCGCGAATGTGCTGGTATTGGTGTGTATGACGGCCTTTTTGGCGGCGGCCACCCAATCACCGCTGACTTCCAGCGTAGTGGTAATGGAAATGACCGGCAGCCAAAGCCTGCTGTTCTGGCTACTGATCGGCGCGATTGCCGCCTCGCAGATTTCGCGCCAATTCTCGCCGAAGCCGTTTTACCACGCGGCCGCTGCGCGCTTCCGCCACCGCGTAATGGAAGAAGATTTGGCCGCCAAACGCAAAGCGCGTGAGGAAAAGGAAAAAGAGCAAGCGGCAATGCTGTCTGAAAACGGCAATGCGGCAGCCGAGCCGACCGAAAGCGGCGTGTACGGCAGCCTGAATACCGCCGAGAATACTGCCGCAGAAACGTCAGACAATGAAGCTGCTCCGCCCGAACAAACAATAAATACCGACAACGGCAACACGTCGGAAGCAGCCGGTATTCAGACGGCCTCCGACAACCAAACGGGCGAGCCGCCGACCGAACCGAACAAGTAAACACCAACATTCAGGAGCAAAAAATGCCCGTCAATTTCCGCGAAAAACGCGCCGATGAAATCCTGCCGGTGGACGGCGTGGAATTATTCGTTGCCCAAGCCGGTGTCAAAACCGCCGGCCGCGACGACGTTACCCTAATCAAAATTGCCGAAGGCAGCCGCATCGGTGCCGTGTTTACGCAAAACCGTTTCTGCGCCGCACCGGTGCATATCTGCCGCCAACATCTGGCCGAAACCAACGGCAGCCGTGCGCTGATTATCAACACAGGCAATGCCAACGCCGGTACGGGTGCGGACGGCCGCCGCCGCGCGCTCGACATCTGCAATGCCGTTGCCGCCAAACTCGATATTCCGGCCAACGAAGTATTGCCCTTCTCCACCGGCGTGATCTTAGAGCCTTTGCCGTCTGAAAAAATCATTGCCGCGCTCGACAATCTTCGCCCCGTGCATTGGACCGATGCGGCACGCGCCATTATGACCACCGACACCGTGCCGAAAGCCGCCAGCCGCGAAGCCGCAATCGGCGGCCGAACCGTGCGTGTCAGCGGCATTTCCAAAGGTGCAGGAATGATTTGTCCGAATATGGCGACAATGCTCGGCTACATCGCCACCGATGTCGCCGTATCCGCCGAACTGCTGCAAATCCTGACGCAGCGTGCCGCCGACCAATCGTTCAACAGCATCACGGTGGACGGCGACACCAGCACCAACGACAGCTTTATCATCATCGCCACCGGCAAAAACGGTATGGACGAAATCCGCGACGAAGCCGACCCGCGCTTTGCCGAACTGCAAAGCCTGCTGAACGAAGTATCGCTGGAACTGGCACAAGCCATCGTACGCGACGGCGAAGGCGCAACGAAGTTCATTACCATCGAAGCAAACGGTGCAGACAGCCGCGAAGAAGCGCGCAAAGTTGCCTATGCCGTCGCCCATTCGCCTTTGGTAAAAACCGCCTTTTTCGCTTCCGACCCCAACCTCGGCCGCCTGCTCGCCGCCATCGGCTACGCCGGTATCGCCGATTTGGACGTAGATCAAGTGAAAATGTGGCTGGGCGACGTTTTGGTTGCCGAAAACGGCGGCCGCGCAGCAAGCTACACCGAAGAACAAGGCCAGCGCGTGATGAACGAAAGCGAAATCACCATCCGCATCGATTTGGCACGCGGCAATGCCTCGGCCAATGTATACACCTGCGATTTGTCGCACGATTATGTATCGATTAACGCGGATTACCGTTCGTAAACAGCAACAGGCCGTCTGAAAAACGCAGGCTTCTGCGTAGCGGAAACGCAGTTTCAGATCGCTAAACTGTTCCAAACGGAAACGTACAAAACCCACACCAATCTATCCCCTCCCCCGCCTGCGGGGGAGGGCTAGGGTGGGGGCAAAACACCAAGCCGTACGCAAACTTTCCGCCCAACTCAAAACCGTCTGAACCCTTGCCCCATTTTTCAGACGGCCTCCCAAGGAGAACAAAATGACCCGTAACTACACCCCCGAAAACACCCTCTGCCTCGTAGTCGATATCCAAGAACGCCTGTTGCCCGTAATGCACGAAGGCGGAGCCTGCGTAGCCAAAACGGTTCAGCTGCTGCAAGGGCTGAAAACCTTGGGCGTACCGCTGGCTGCCTGCGAGCAATACCCGAAAGGCTTGGGACATACCGTCGAAGCAGTCAAAGCCGAATTGGAAGGCGTAGAAATCGTTGAAAAAACCGTATTTTCCGCCTACCGCCCCGAAATCGCCGGTTTGCTGCGCGAAAAAAACATTGAAAACGTGATTTTGGTCGGCATCGAAGCGCACGTCTGTATGCTGCAAACCGTGCAGGATTTGCGTGCGGAAAACTTCAATGTCGCCGTACCGTTTGAATGCACCACCTCGCGCGATCCGCTGAACAAAGCCAATGCGCTCGCCCAAATGAGCGCGCTCGGCGCAACCGTCAGCAATGTCGAAAGCCTGCTGTTCGGCCTGCTGAAAGATGCCAAACATCCGGCATTCAAAACCGTATCCAAGCTGATTCAGTAAGGCCGTCTGAAAACGGAGCTTCAATGAAGTCAAACCCGCAGGCTTCCGTGCACTTTCCCTGAAAAGGAAAGTATGTTTGCGACTTGTTTTAGCATTACTTGAACTTGAACGAGGGAGATACTCGGGTCAAGCCCGAGTATGACGACTGTGTTGGAATTTGCGGTTCAGCCGTAGGCTGGGTTGCAACGAAGTGAAAACCCAGCATTATGAACAGAAAGCCTATAACGGAGTGTTCACCCCAAGCCAACTCGGCATTCGATGCATCATACTCGGGCTTGCCCGAGTATCTCCCCGATGAAAACATCAAGACTACCCAAGAAGCCTGCGCAGCCGACAAACAACCCTATTATTTCCCAAACCTCAACCAAACCATGACCGAAATCCGCCTGCAAGAAGCCGTACAAACCGACCTGCCCGAAATCGTTGCCATCTACAACAGCACCATCGCGGCGCGTTCTTCTACCGCCGATCTAACGCCCGTCAGCGTTGCCGACCGCCAAGCCTGGTTTGACGCGCACGGCGGCAACCGGCCGCTGTATGTCGTGAAAAACGATAACGGCGAAGTCATCGGCTGGGGCAGTTTCAGCGACTATTATCCGCGCGAGGCCTACCGCATTACCGCCGAAATCAGCCTCTATATCCGCGCCGACCAGCGCGG
>JAUNKU010000057.1:4463-9640 GCA_030532645.1 Neisseria sp.
CCCGACAGGGAAAGCATTTTTCAGACGGCCTTTTGCCGTTCAAACAGGTTTACTTTTCAAAGGGCAAAGTCAAATCACGCCGCCAAAATTTTGCCCACCACTTCGGCCACATCTTTCGACAAACCTTCGCTTGCGGCGATAGTTTGCAATTCAGCCGTCATCAAAGCGCGGCGGTTCGGTTCGAGCTTCATACAGATATTGAACGCCTGCACCAAACGGGCAGCAACTTGCGGATTGAAGCGGTCGATTTCCAGCACTTTTTGCGCGAGAAAGGCATAGCCTGCGCCGTTTTCGGCGTGAAAATGCGGCACGTTTCGGGCGAATGCGCCGAGCAGTGCACGGGCTTTGTTCGGGTTTTCCAAACTGAACTGCGGATGATGCAGTGCGGCGGCCACTTGCTCAGGCGTATCGGCGCGGCGGCTGGACGCAATCAGGCTGAAATATTTGTCCATTACCAAAGCTTCATCGGCAAATTTTTCGGCAAAACGGTTCAGCAGCACATTGCGTTTGTCGCTCGGATTGTGGTTCGCAGCGGCGAGCAAACCCCATTCGTGGGTCATATTTTTCGCCATTTCGTCATAATGTTCGGCCACATAATCGATTTGCTCGGGCTCGGCACGCAGCATCAGCGCGCGGCAGACGTTCCGCAAACTGCGCCAAGCGGCCTGCTCGGGCGCGTAGGCATACACATCGGGCAAATCCGCGCCCTCTTCGGCGGCTCTGGCTTGCAGGTTGAGCGCAAAAATCTGCTCTTTGAACTCGGCGGCAACCGTATCCAACAAGGCTTCGCGTGCTTGGTGGACCAGCAAGGGATGAATATTGCTCTGCCCGTCCCACAGCTCGTTTTCAGACGGCACTTGCAGCAGCAAGGCCTTAAATGCGGCATCAACATCGGCCTGCAACACATCGGCAACGGCATTCAGCAAAGCGCGGTGTTCGGGCAGCGGTTTGCCATCGGCCAGCGCGGCTTGGTTGGCCGCAACCGCGCGGCGGTACAAAGTCTGACCGGCTTCCCAACGGGCGAACGGGTCGTCATCGGCAGCCAGCAATACCGCCAAATCTTCGTCGCTGTACGCAAAATCCAGATGGACGGGCGCGGAAAAACCGCGCAGCAAAGAAGGCACAACCTCGCTGTTTACGCCGCCCAATACAAATTCCTGCTCGGCCGCGTTCACCGCCAATACCGCTTCTTCGCGCATCTCGCCGCCGTAGAAAAACGGCACTTTCACGCCGTTTTTATCAAACAGCGCCACTTTCAGCGGCAGCAGCATCGGTTGTTTCTCCACCATATCGGGCGTGGCCGGAATGCTTTGTTTAACGTGCAAAACATACTGGCCTTCGCTTATTTTCAGACGGCCTTCTACCTCCAAAACCGGCGTACCGGCCTGGCTGTACCACAGCGCGAACGGTTCGAAATCAAAGCCGTTGGCATCGGCCATCGCGGCGCGGAAATCGTCGCACGTTACCGCTTGGCCGTCGTGCCGCTCGAAATACAGCTTCATTCCCTTTTGGAAGCCTTCCTCGCCCAAGAAAGTATGGTACATACGCACCACTTCCGCGCCTTTTTCATACACGGTCATTGTGTAGAAATTATTCATTTCCACATAGCTGGCCGGGCGGACAGAGTGAGCGGTCGGGCCGGCATCTTCGGGAAACTGGTGCGCGCGCAGCAGCCCGACATTTTCAATCCGCCGAACGGCACGGCTGGCGCGGTCGCCGGAGAACTCCTGATCGCGGAACACGGTCAAACCTTCTTTCAGAGAAAGCTGGAACCAATCGCGGCAGGTTACGCGGTTGCCCGTCCAGTTGTGGAAATATTCGTGCGCAATCACGCTTTCCACGCCTTCAAAATCCGCATCGGTCGCGGTGCGGCTGTCGGCCAAAACATATTTCGTATTGAAAATGTTCAAGCCTTTGTTTTCCATCGCACCCATATTGAAGTCGCCCACCGCCACGACCATATACACATCCAAATCGTATTCCAAACCGAAACGCGCTTCGTCCCAAGCCATCGCGTGTTTCAGCGACTGCACGGCAAAATCCACCTTGTCCGCATCGGCTTGGCGCGTGTAAAACGCAATCGCCACTTCGCGGCCGGAAACGGTGGTAAACATATCGCGCGTACAGGCCAAATCGCCTGCCACCAGCGCAAACAGATAGCTCGGTTTAGCAAATGGATCGTGCCACAAAGCCCAATGACGGCCGTCTGAAAGTTCGCCGCCGTCAATCCGGTTGCCGTTCGACAGCAGCACCGGATAACGCGCCTTGTCCGCCGTGATTTTGACGCTGAACACCGTCATCACATCGGGGCGGTCGGGATAGAATGTAATCTTGCGGAAGCCCTCCGGCTCGCACTGCGTATAAAGATTGCCGCCCGAAGCATACAAACCCATCAGGCTTTTATTGTCTGCCGGATACAGGCGCGTATCGATTTCCAATACGAAGTTTTCAGACGGCATAGCCAAGCTTAAAACTTCGCCGTCCAGCGAATAATCCGCCGCCGCCCC
Organism: Neisseria sp.; assembly: GCA_030532645.1. Lineage (GTDB taxonomy): Bacteria > Pseudomonadota > Gammaproteobacteria > Burkholderiales > Neisseriaceae > Neisseria. Next base: position 6,971 of record JAUNKU010000057.1, read on the forward strand.
GTTCACGCGCACACTGAGCAGCTCGGCCGAGCCGTCCAAACGCAAAGTTTCCCCCGCCGCCAACGGGCGTACAGTCAAACGCGAACGCACATCGGTATGCGGTTCGAAAATCTCAAAATCCAACTCGGCGCGCTCCACCGCAAACAGCGGCGCACGGTAATCTTTCAAATAATGAACGGTTTGCTTCTGCATCGTTTCCACCCAGCCGTAAAATCAAAAGCCGCATTGTAGCGGGTTTAAAAAAGACAACAAAGCTTTAAGAAGAAAAGCCTAGTTAAATCAACTAGGCTTTCTCTAAATATTATTTTTGAAAACAAATCTGCATAGCAGAAGCAGAAATATTTTGTACTTTCTGTTCCACCCTAAAAATACCCTCTTTTTCTGATGCAGTTAATACCTCTTTTGGTAAAAGTAACAGCTTTAATTCTGTTTCACTTAAACTATCAGATACCCTACCGCCAACGCAATCACAAATATACTCCAATTTATTTTTTTCATCCTGCGACAAAGACAAAGTAGATGCTTTTTGCTTACAAGTTGCATTTAAATCTATTCTCATCTTTTCTTTTATCAGATGAGCAGGAAGAAAATTAATCTGCTTTCTTATCTTACCTTCGCTCTGTGAATCGCAAGCTACCAGCATCAATAAACTTGCTACTACTAGCAAAAATTTCCGCTTCATTGCAGGCCTCCAAAAAAATACATTAGACCGCGAATATCTCCTACTACAACGGTAAGAATATCTAAAATAGCCCAAGCAATTTCACCTCTTAAAAAATCTTTTATGGCCGCATAAAAAGGCAATACTATAATTATGAAGGCAACACCTTGCCAAAGCCAACCTATTAACTGAGAGGCTCCAGAATCATGATTTCTCATATTCAAAGTCCATTAAGGAGTAAAATAATTAAAATAATACACCTTAAAGACAATTCAATCAAGCGTAAAAAAGAATAAAAATAGCCATAGACGAGTAGATTAAGAAATACAAACTATGGTGCAACTAACAGCTTCATTTATAGATAAAATGATTGGAAAACGGATTCAAGCCAAACGAAAAGAGCTTGGCTTGTCAGCAGAACAATTATCAGAGCTTATTGGTCTCTCGCAGCAACAACTTTCAAGATATGAACGAGGGGTTAATAAAATTAATGTTTCTCATCTAGTTTCCTTAGCTAATTATTTATCCACACCAATCAGCTATTTTTTTCTTGACTGTATAGATAAAAAAGAATCTCCGTCTCTAACCCACTTGGATAATTATTGGCTTGATTTATCAGACGAACAAAAAAAATTATTTGTTGATTTTTTAAAATCTATTCGTCAATCTTAAACTGTAAGAAAGCCGCCTGAAAATCAACGTTTTTCAGACGGCCTTTTAGCTTACCAAACCCTTACGGCATCAGCATACCGCCGTTAACGTGCAGCGTTTGACCGGTGATATAGCGCGCTTGGTCGGAAGCGAGGAACAGCACGGCATCGGAGATGTCTTGGGCTTCGCCGAAGCGGCCGAGCGCGGTTTGCGCTTCAAACATTTTGCGCGTTTCTTCCGGCAGCGCACGGGTCATATCGGTATCGATAAAGCCGGGGGCAACGCAGTTTACAGTAATGCCCCGGCTGCCGACTTCGCGTGCCATCGATTTGGCAAAACCGATCAAACCGGCTTTGGCGGCGGCATAGTTTGCCTGACCGGCATTACCCATTGTACCGACTACGGAAGTGATGTTGATAATGCGGCCGGCACGCTGTTTCATCATACCGCGCAACACGGCTTTACTGGCGCGGAAAACGGATTTCAGGTTCACCTGCATAATCTCGTCCCACTCTTCTTCTTTCATACGCATCAGCAGGTTATCGCGCGTGATACCGGCATTGTTTACCAAAATATCCAGCTTGCCGAACGTTTTTTCCACTTCGGCAATCAGGTTTTCGATCGCACCCTCGTCCGCCGCATTCAAGGCACGGCCTTGGCCGCCCCACTGCGCCAAACGCTCGCCGATGGCCGCCGCACCGCTCTCGCTGGTGGCCGTACCGATAACGGTTGCCCCTGCTTGCGCCAAAGTATCGGCAATCGCCGCACCGATGCCGCGCGAAGCGCCGGTTACCAAAGCGATTTTGCCGCTCAAATCTTGTGAACTCATTGCTTGTCCTTTCATATTCCGCCTGAGCGTTTCAACATTTTCAGACGGCCTTATACCACAAATCGAGTGTTTAATCTAAAACAAAATCCGTTTAATCAAAATACACGGCTTCCTGCCAAGGCCTGCCTGCTTGGTCTTTAACGGAAAGTTGCGGCGCTCCGCACAACGGCCAATCGATACCGATTGCTGGATCATTCCACAATAAGGAATGCTCGGCCTGAGGATAATAATAATCCGTACATTTATAAACGAATTCGGTATCCTCTTCCAGAGTATAAAAGCCGTGGGCAAAGCCTTCGGGTACCCACAACTGGCGTTTGTTTTCCGCCGACAATACCGTGCCCGCCCATCTGCCGAACGTTGGCGAAGAACGGCGTAAATCCACCGCCACGTCAAACACCGCACCGCGTATCACGCGCACCAGCTTACCTTGCGTGCGCTCGGTTTGGTAATGCAGGCCGCGCAACACACCTTTGGCGGATTTGCTGTGGTTTTCCTGCACGAAAACACGTTCGGCTACATTCTGCCG
>JAUNKU010000001.1 GCA_030532645.1 Neisseria sp.
GATTTTTCCCAAGAAGAAGCCGATGCCGTTTCGCGCGTGCTGCTGTCCAACCGCGTCAATTATTGGACGGGGCAGGAAGGCCGCGCGTTTGAAAAAGAATTTGCCGCTTGGTGCGGCACACAACACGCGGTGGCGGTGGGCAACGGCACGCTGGCTTTGGATTTGGCGCTGAAAGCCTTGGATATCGGCGCAGGCGATGAAGTGATTGTTACGCCACGCACTTTTCTGGCCTCGGCTTCGGCGATTGTGAACGCCGGTGCCGCGCCGGTATTTGCCGATGTGGATTTGAACAGCCAAAACATCACCGCCGACAGCATCCGTGCGGTGTTGTCGCCGCAAACCAAAGCCGTGATTGTCGTGCATTTGGGCGGTATGCCTGCGGAAATGGACGAAATTATGGAGCTCTCGGCGGAGCACGGTTTCAAAGTCATCGAAGACTGCGCGCAGGCGCACGGGGCAACCTACAAAGGCCGCCCGGTCGGCAGCATCGGCCATATCGGTGCGTGGTCGTTCTGCCAAGACAAGATTATGAGCACCGGCGGCGAAGGCGGTATGGTAACCACCGATGATGAAACCTTGTGGGAAAAAATGTGGGCCTACAAAGACCACGGTAAAAGCTACGATGCCGTGTACCGCCGCCAACATCCGCCGGGCTTCCGCTGGCTGCACGAAAGTTTCGGCACCAACTGGCGGCTGACCGAAATGCAGTCCGCCATCGGCCGTATCCAGCTCAAACGTATGGCAGACTGGACGGCCCGCCGCCGCGCCCACGCCGCCGTATTGGAACGCGCTTTATCGTTTTCAGACGGCATCCGCCTGCAAACCGTTCCGCCGTACATCGGCCACGCGCAATACAAATTCTATGCTTTCGTGCGCCCTGAAAAACTGGCCGAAGGCTGGTCGCGCGACCGTATCGCCGCCGAGCTGACCGCCGCCGGCGTTCCCTGCTTCCAAGGCAGCTGCTCGGAAGTTTATTTGGAAAAAGCCTTCGACAACACGCCTTTCCGTCCGCAAGGCCGTCTGAAAAACGCACAGGAATTGGGCGAAACCGCGCTGATGTTTTTGGTACATCCGAGCATTACCGATGAGCAGATTACGCGTTGCGCCGAAGTGATTAGAGAAATTGTGCCTAAAGCGTTTGTTTGAGTTGGTGCAGGCGGGGAAGCGTTTCCAATGATTGGACTTCCCCTCTTTACAGCCCAACCTGCCGCCGCTGTTAAAAAGAAGCCATAAACACAAACGCCGTCTGAAAACGAACGCAGTGAGTTTCTGCGAAGCTAAAACGAACGCAGTGAGTTTCTGCGGAGCTAAACCAAGCCCCGATACCGAACCGATTCTCGCTTTTTTCAGACGGCCTTGGCTCAACCCGCCGCAAATTTACGGTAAAATCTCCCGTTTTCTTCTTATCGGACAAGCCATCTTGACCCTCCACGCCCTGCTCGCTCTGCCGCGCGGTATCAAAAAACTGTTTTTCGTGGTACACGACGCGCTGCTGCTGTTTTTCACCTACTGGTTCAGCCTGAGCCTGAAACCGGCCTATGCCGACGAATGGCTCAACCGCGACAACTGGCTGTTGTTCGCGCTCTCCGCTGCGCTGACCATCGGCCTGTTCGTCAAGCTCGGGCTGTACCGCGCAGTCACGCGCTATTTGGGCAGCAAAGTGATTTCCACCGCGCTGATCGGCAGCTTGGCTTCCGCACTGATGCTGGTGGCGGTGAACAGCATTTTGGGCAATCCGTTTACGCCTGCCGTATCGGTGGTTTATTTTGTGATGCTGTTCGTGCTGATTACCGGCTCGCGCTTCGTTGTCCGCGCGATTTTGTCGGGACACCACCCTGCTTATCACGCCGACAGCGTGCCGGTGCTGATTTACGGCGCAGGCAACAGCGGCCGCCGTTTGCTGGAAGCCGTCAAACAGGAAGGCGGCTATCGGGCGGTGGCTTTTATCGACGACAATCCGGCGATTCAGCAGGCAACCATCGGCGATTTGACAGTGTACAGGCCGTCTGAAACCGCGCGCCTAATCGAGCAGTTCCACATCAAAAAAATCCTGCTGGCACTGCCGAATCTGAACCACGAAGCGCGCCGCGCCATTATCCGCTCGCTGGGCGACCACCCTTGCGAAGTGCTTTCGCTGCCGAGTATCCGCGACTGGATGGACGGCCGCCCGAGCTTGGGCGCATTGAAAAAAATCTCCGCCGAAGACCTGCTCGGCCGCGAGCCGGTTGCCCCCGATGCCGCACTGATGGCCAAAGACATTGCCGGAAAAACTGTGATGGTAACCGGTGCAGGCGGCTCGATCGGCTCGGAATTGTGCCGCCAGATTCTGCAAAACCGGCCGAAAAAACTGGTTTTGTTCGAGCTTTCCGAATACTCGCTCTACCGCATCGAAAAAGAACTGCGCGAAATACCGTTTTCAGACGGCCACGAACGCCCCGAAATCGTGCCGCTGCTCGGCTCGGTACAGCAGCGCAAACGCCTTTTGAACGCAATGCAGACTTTCGGCGTGCAAACGATTTACCACGCCGCCGCCTACAAACACGTTCCGATGGTGGAATACAACACGCTCGAAGGTATCCGCAATAATGTTTTCGGCACGCTGTTTTCCGCCGAAGCCGCAATAGAAGCAGGCGTGGAAACCTTTGTACTGATTTCCACCGACAAAGCCGTGCGCCCCACCAACACCATGGGCGCAAGCAAACGCCTGTCCGAACTGGTTTTGCAGGCACTGGCCGCCGAGCAAGACAATACGCGCTTCTGTATGGTGCGTTTCGGCAACGTACTCGGCTCGTCCGGCTCGGTCGTGCCCGTGTTCACCAAACAAATCGCCGCCGGCGGGCCGGTAACGCTGACCCACCCCGAAATCACGCGCTATTTTATGACCATTCCCGAAGCCGCACAGCTCGTTATCCAAGCCGGCGCAATGGGACAAGGCGGCGACGTCTTCGTATTGGATATGGGCGAATCGGTCAAAATCATCGACTTAGCGCGCCAGATGATCCGTTTGAGCGGCCTGACCGTCAAAGACGAAAACCATCCGCACGGCGACATCGAAATCAAAATCACCGGCCTGCGCCCCGGCGAAAAACTCTACGAAGAACTGCTGATCGGCGAAGCCGTTGCCGGTACACCGCATCCGCGCATTCTCACCGCCAACGAAACCCTGCTGCCGTGGCCGCAGCTTTCCGAACTGCTCGCCGAACTCGACCAAGCCTGCAAACAAGGCGACCAAGCCCAAGCACGCGCCCTGCTGCTCAAAGCCCCCACCGGCTTCAACCCGACCGACGGCATCTGCGATCTGGTTTGGCAGGAAGCACATAAGGCCGTCTGAAAATCAAGCATATCCGGCCAGTCTCCCTATCAAACAAAAACCTCTTTCCAAACGGAAAGAGGTTTTGCTTTATGCTTCGCCGTTCAAAATGCGATACCGTTACAAAAAACGATACCCCTTTTTCAGACGGCATTCATTCCTTTCCGTTTCACCCGCCAAGCAGCCAGCACGCCCAAACCCAAACCGAACATTACATAATAAGCCGGCGACAGCGGCGAACCGGTTTGCTGAATCAGCCAAGTAACAATAAACTGTGCAAAACCGCCTACCAGCAAAACTGCGCCGTTATACGAAACGGCCAAGCCCAAACCGCGCACCTGCGGCGGAAACAGCCCGGCCATCGCGGTGCTGAATACGGAGAAAAAGGCGGCGGCACATACACCGGCAGCCAGCTGCGTCATTACCAAACGTGCAAACGAGGGCTCTGCCGACAACCAAGCATAAAGCGGATAAATCATCAGGAAAAAGGCAGCCAGCGACACCAGCAGCAAAGTGTTTCGGTTGATTTTATCCGACAGCAAGCCGAACAGCGGTGTCAGCACCACCACCCAAACCGCGCCGATCAGCTGCGCGGCAAAAGCATCCTCCAAGGGTAGATTGAGAATTTTGGTGGAATAAGTAACCAAATAAGTAAACGTGATATACACCGTTACCGTCGCTGCCGAAACCAAACCTGCACCGGTTAAAATTTCACGCCAAGCTGCCGTGAAGGTCGGCAGCAATGCACTTTTCTCGGCCTTGCGCTCACTCTGCATTTCCTTGAAAACCGCCGTTTCGTCCAATTTTTTACGGATAAAGACAGCCACCGGAATAATCACCAGCCCGAATGCAAACGGAATCCGCCAAGCGCCGGCCTCAATTTCTTCGGCAGTAAAAAACACCGTCATCAACGTACCGGCCGCGGCACCGAGTACCAAACCGATCATCTGACCGGTCATCTGCCAAGAACCGTAGAAACCTTTTTTGTTTTCCGGTGCCATTTCAATCAAGAGCGCGGTGGCCGTACCAAACTCGCCGCCGGCAGAGAAGCCCTGCACCAAGCGGGCAATCAAAATCAGCATCGGCGCAACCACACCGATAGCGGCATAAGTCGGCGCAGCCGTAATCATCAGCAGCGACACCGCCATCAAGCCGGTCACCAATACCATTGCCGCTTTACGCCCTTTTCGGTCGGCATACAGCCCCAAAATAATGCCGCCGACCGGCCGCATAAAAAAGCCCACGCCGAAAATCGCCGTCATCAGCAATACGGCATTTAAATCTCCGCCGCCTCCGTCTGCCGACGGAAAAAACAACTTGGAAATAATCGGTGTCATAAAAGCAAACACCAAAAAATCGTACCATTCCAAAGCATTACCAATCACAGCGGCCGCCAAATTGCGGATTTTTACTGTTGCCGATTGCATAAGCAAACCTTTCCGTCTTAGAATTCCGAAACATTTTTCTGTAAATAAATATGCCGCTTATCTTTACAATAAACAGCATTTCTTTACAGATTGTCAGAATTTTTCCCAATGTTCAAGTTTTTCTGCAAGGACAGCCGATGACCGCCGCAAAAACCACCCGACAATGGCTCGCTGAGTTAGTAGCCTTTGATACCACCAGCCGTTATTCCAATTTGGATTTGATCCGTACCGTGCAGGCGCATTGTGAGGCGTACGGTATGATTTGCCGCGTTACAACCAATGCCGAGGGCAGCAAGGCGAATTTGTTTGCTACCCTGCCGGATTCAGACGGCCATACGCAGGGCGGTTTGGTGTTGTCGGGTCATACCGATGTGGTACCGGTGGACGGTCAAGATTGGGCAACGCCGCCTTTCGAGCTGACTGAAAAAGACGGCAAACTCTACGGACGCGGTGCGTGCGATATGAAAGGCTTTATCGCTTCGGCGCTGGCGCTGCTGCCCGAATGGGCGGCAGGCGAACGCAAGAAACCGCTGCATTTCGCTTTTTCCTATGATGAAGAAATCGGCTGCGCCGGTGCGCCGGTAATGATTGCGGAGCTGCTGGAAAACGGCCAGCAGCTGGACGGCTGCGTGGTCGGCGAGCCGACCGGAATGCAGGTTGTTGTGGCACACAAGGGCATCAATCTGTTTGCCTGCACCGTACACGGCAAAGCGGCGCATTCTTCGCTCACGCCGCACGGCTGCAATGCCATCGAATATGCCGCGCGCCTGATTTGCCGTATCCGCGACATTGCCGACCAATTCCGCCGCGAAGGCCCGTTTGACAGCAAATTCGATGTGCCTTTTACCACAATGACCACCAATCTGATTGAAGGCGGCATTGCGGTCAACACCATTCCGGAATGCTGCCGCTTCCAATACGAATTCCGCAATCTGCCCGGCATTCCGGCAGCAGAAATCCAAGCGCAAGTGGAAAGCTATATCGAAAACGAACTGCTGCCCGCAATGCGCCGCGAATATCCCGACGCTGCCGTGTCCGTTGAAAAAGGCGCGGCTGCTCCTGCTTTGGAAGCGGCCGAACAAGCCGCGATTACTCAACTTGTCCGCGCCCTGCGCCGCGACAACGAAATCCGCAAAGTCGCCTACGGCACAGAAGCCGGCCTGTTTCACGAAGCCGGTATCCCGACACTGGTCTGCGGCCCTGGCTCGATTACGCAGGCACACAAGCCGAATGAGTTTGTAGAAATCACGCAACTGGACGAATGCGATGACTTCTTGCGGAAATTGGTTGCCGCGCAGTAAATCTGGATAAGGAAGGGCCGTCTGAAAACAAATACCCTTACCAAATAGATTTATTTTTTAGACGGCTTTTTGTTTTTCAAGATTACCCTCCTTTTGGATTTGAACTCTGAAATCCTGTCCAGGAAATAGAAAAAAATTTAAAATTAACCATCTAAGATAAAATTAATCGTTATTACTCTCTTCTATCAAACCATGAAAAAACTTCTCCTACTGACTTTTCTTTCTGCTTCTGCTCCACTCTTTGCCAAAACCACTTGTTCATCATTCAACACACAAGCCGAAGCGCAACGCTATTATTTGACTCACAACGCATACTGGCTGGATAGAGATAGGGATGGAGAAGCCTGCGAATGCTTACCAGGTGGGAGTAAATACGGAAAACGCACCTGTAAAAAATACAGAAGACTGAACACACCGACACCAACTTTCTATCCAACACAACCCAGATATATTTCTCCCCCTATAACGTCACAGCCCACTATCAGACAAGTAAATAAACGGCATGAGGTTATCCGTGTAAATCCTTTAGATGCTGATCCGACCCCATACACCAATGAAACACTGCGAGAAGCTACATTCCGCCATTTACCGCAAGGAAAAGCCGTTTACTCCCTCAACGATGTACAAATCCGCTCCTGCCCATCAAAAAATTGCAGTAGCTACGGCGTAATACCTAAATCCACCACGATGTATTTAGGGAAAGACAATCAAAATTTCTACTATCACAAAGGCTGGATTTTTGTACATTATCAAGGTTCATTCTGCTTCTTGGAAAATCATACTCATAAAACAGGTTGTCTGCGTTGGAGCAATCCTATCCGCGCATCAGGTTGGGTATATTCAGGCAATTTAGCATTTTAAGCCGCATCCTATCTTAATCCATACACTAGGCCGTCTGAAAACACGCATTTTCAGACGGCCTTTTTACATTTCCAAGTTACTTCAACTTGCCGTTGCGCAATTCTTTCGGCAGCACAAACACGATGCTCTCTTCCACGCCTTTGCCTTCGCGCAGGGTTTCGTGTCCCCAGCTTTGAATGGTTTTCACCACATCTTCCACCAAAATTTCGGGAGCGGACGCGCCGGCGGTTACGCCGACTTGCGTTTTGCCTTCAAACCATTCGCGTTGCAGCTGTCCGGCATTGTCCACCATATAAGATTCTACGCCGCGCAACAGGGCAACTTCGCGCAGGCGGTTGCTGTTGGAGGAGTTCGGCGAGCCGACCACAATCACCAAATCGCATTGCGCGGCCAGCTCTTTAACGGCTTCTTGGCGGTTGGTGGTGGCGTAGCAGATGTCTTCTTTGTGCGGGCTTTTGATATTCGGAAAACGCGCCTGCAACGCGGCGATAATATCGCGCGTTTCATCGACCGAAAGCGTGGTTTGGCTGACGTGGGCAAGTTTGTCGGGATTGCGCACCTGCAATCCGGCCACATCATCCACGGTTTCCACCAGCAGCATCACGCCTTCGCCGAGTTGCCCCATCGTACCTTCCACTTCGGGGTGTCCGGCGTGGCCGATCATAATGATTTGGTAGCCCTGCTCGTCCAGCCGTGCAACTTCTTTATGCACTTTGGTTACCAGCGGACAAGTTGCATCAAATACGCGGAAACCGCGTGCGGCGGCCTCTTCCTGCACGGCTTTGGATACGCCGTGCGCGGAATAAATCAGCGTTGCGCCTTCGGGCACATCGTTCAAATCTTCAATAAACACCGCACCTTTTTCGCGCAGATTGTCCACCACGAATTTGTTGTGTACGACTTCGTGGCGCACATAAATCGGCGCGCCGTATTCTTCCAGCGCACGTTCAACAATGCTGATGGCACGATCCACGCCGGCGCAAAAGCCGCGCGGATTGGCGAGCAGAATGGATTTGCTCATTTTGAGTTCCTTTTGGGGCACAAGGCCGTCTGAAAACGTAGTTTCAACGAAGTTAAAATGCAGTTTTTGTGGAGCTGAAACGAGCGTGTAGGTTGGGTTGCAGCGCAGCGTAAACCCGACAAAACGACTATTCTCAGCAATGTTGGGTTTTCACTTCGTTCCAACCCAACCTACCTTACTTCTACACGCTTCGTCATACTCGGGCTTGACCCGAGTATCTCCCCCGTTTAGGTTTCTGAAATGCCGGCAGAGGAGATGCTCGGGTCAAGCCGAGCATAACGGTGTTATTTTCAGACGGCCTTATGCGTTAATTTTGTTGTTCTTTCTTATGGCGGAAGCCGTCAATCACAAACAGCACCATACCGACACAGATAAAGCTGTCGGCAATATTAAACGCCGGATAAAACCAGTTTTGCCAGTAAAACAGCAGAAAATCGACAACATGGTCGTACAGCACGCGGTCAATCACATTGCCCAAACCGCCGCCGATAATCATTGCCGCGCCGATTTGGCCAAGCCTGCCGAATTCGTTTTTCAGAATGCCGCGCACCAGCCACGCGCTGATCACAAAAGCCAGTACGATAAAAAAGTATTTCTGCCAACCGCCGTGGTCGGCCAGAAAGCTGAACGCCGCGCCGGGATTGAACAGCAGCGTCAAATCAAAAAAGTTCGGGATGATATTCAGCCGCTCGCCGTATTCAAAGCGTTGCAGCACGGCAATTTTGGTGATTTGGTCGAGCGCAATCGCAGCAACAGCGAGCGCCAACAGAAAAATTCGGTTCATATTCAGACGGCCTTCGAGGCAGACAAAGTCGGTTATTGTACCGCAATTCCTGCTGCCGCGCCTTGCCTGTTGCCGCGCAAAACGCTATAAAGAAACCCGTTTTGCCCGATTGGAACGCCGATGACGCCCGACACGAAAAAACAGCTCAAAATCACCGATACTGCGGCGAAAAAGCTGGAAAAACTGAATCTGCACACTGCGTGGGACGTGGTGCTGCACCTGCCTTTGCGCTACGAAGACGAAACGCATATCACGCCGATTGCCGATGCGCCTTTCGGCGTGCCGTGCCAAGTGGAAGGCGAAGTGCTGCATCAGGAAGTACAGTTCCGCCCGCGCAAACAGCTGATTGTGCAAATCGGCGATGCGGCGGGCAATGTGCTGTTTCTGCGGTTTATCCACTTTTATCCCAGCCATCAGAAACAGCTTGCAGTGGGCAAACGCATCCGCGCGGTCGGCGAAATCAAACGCGGTTTCTACGGCGACGAGATGATTCACCCGAAAATCCGCGAAGCCGAAGGACGCGGCTTGGCCGAAAGCCTGACGCCGGTTTACCCGACCGTAAACGGCCTCAACCAGCCGACGCTTCGGCGCATTGTTCAGACGGCCTTGGAAGCCGTTCCGCTGACCGACACGCTGCCGGAAGCCTTATTAGGCCGTCTGAAACTGCCGCCTTTGGCCGAAAGCCTGCGCCTGCTGCACGCGCCGCCGCCCGAGTTGAGCATACGCCGCCTGTCGGACGGCGCACTGCCCGCCTGGCAGCGTTTGAAGTTTGACGAATTGCTGGCCCAGCAGCTTTCAATGCGTTTGGCGCGGCAGAAACGAATGAGCGGCACGGCGCAAGTGTTGCGCGGCACGGGCAAACTGAGCGGCGCACTGGAAGCCGTACTGCCCTTCTCACTGACCGCCGCCCAACAGCGCGTGCTGGCGGAAATCCGCGCCGATATGGCTGCGCCGCACCCGATGCACCGCCTGCTGCAAGGCGATGTCGGCAGCGGCAAAACCATTGTCGCCGCACTTTCTGCGCTCACTGCCGTGGAAGCCGGTTTCCAAGTGGCCGTAATGGCGCCGACCGAAATTCTTGCCGAGCAGCATTACATCAAGTTCAAGCAATGGTGCGAACCGCTCGGCTTGACGGTAGCGTGGCTCTCCGGCAGCCAGCGCAAAAAGGAAAAAGATGCCGTCAAAGCCGCACTTTCAGACGGCCTTGCGCCGATTGCAGTCGGTACGCACGCGCTGTTTCAAGACGATGTACAGTTTCACAATTTGGGCTTGGTGATTGTGGACGAACAACACCGCTTCGGCGTAGCGCAGCGGCTGGCCTTGAAAAACAAAGGGCAAGACGTTCACCAGTTGATGATGTCGGCCACCCCGATTCCGCGCACGCTGGCAATGAGCTTTTTCGCCGATTTGGACGTTTCCGTCATCGACGAGCTGCCGCCGAACCGCACGCCGATTAAAACGCGCTTGGTCAACAGCGCACGGCGCAGCGAAGTGGAAGGTTTCGTGCTGAACACCTGTCGCAGCGGACAGCAGGCGTATTGGGTATGCCCGCTGATTGAAGAAAGCGAAACGCTGCAACTGCAAACCGCCGTGGAAACGCAAGAAGCCTTGCAGGCTGCACTGCCGGAGCTGAGCATCGGCTTGGTACACGGCAAAATGAAAGCCGCCGAAAAAGCCGCCGTGATGGCCGAATTTTCCGCAGGCCGTCTGAATGTTCTGGTGGCAACTACTGTGATTGAAGTCGGCGTGGACGTACCCAACGCCAGCCTGATGGTCATCGAACACGCCGAAAGAATGGGCTTGGCGCAGCTGCACCAGCTACGCGGCCGCGTCGGGCGCGGTGCGGCGGCCAGCACCTGCATTCTGCTGTTTACCGACCCTTTGGGCGAAGTGGCCAAAGCACGGCTGAAAGTGATTTACGAAAACACCGACGGCTTTGAAATCGCCCGTCAAGACCTCAATATCCGCGGCCCCGGCGAATTTCTCGGCGCACGCCAAAGCGGCGTACCGATGCTGCGCTTTGCCGATTTGCAGGAAGACACCGCCTTATTGGAACAGGCGCGCGATATTGCGCCGCAGCTGATTGAAGAAATGCCGGAAGTGGTGGCAAATCATTTGGAAAGATGGCTTTCCAGTCGGGAAGGATATTTGGGCGTTTGAGAAAAGGCCGTCTGAAAAACGGACTTAAAGAAACCGTAGACTGGGCTTCAGCCCAGCAAATACAGTGTTTGAAAATCCGGCATTTTTTTTTGCTGGGCTGAAGCCCAGCCTACAAGCTGCCGCTCCAAACAGAAAGATACTCGGGTCAAGCCCGAGTATGACGAACGGGTTTGAATAATTGGAACGGCTGATTCAAAGCAGCCCGTCCGCTGGCGCAGCCGAACGGAGCGGCATTTTGGCGGAAAAAAGCGTTCCTGTGTTTGAGCAGCGCGAAGCGGTGCGAGTTGAACGCGCCGCCAAAATGTTGCGGAGTGAGGGAAGTTTGCGCAGCAAACCTGCAACCGCGGTCGCCTTTCTTTGCTTACTTTCTTTGGCGAAGCAAAGAAAGTAAGACGCCGCGCGGCGGTGGAGCGCAAAGCCTGACACACCCATAACGTTTATTTAACGCACAAAGGCCGTCTGAAAAACGATAATCGTATTTTCAGACGGCCTCAAACCAAAACGGACGGGAAAAATCCCATCCGTTTTATATCTAAATCCGGCAATCAGCGATGGCCGCGGATACTGTATTTTTTCTCCAACCAAGAGAACAGCCAGCTCAAACAAATCGTCATCGCCAAATAAATCAGCGCGATGGTGTAAAGCGGCTCTTCGTAAATCGAATAGCGGCCGGAAATGGTTTTCTGTACATAAGCCAGCTCGGCTACGGCGATGGCAGACAGCAGCGAGCTGTCTTTCAACAGCGTGATAAACTCGTTGGCCAGCGGTGGCAGCATACGGCGGATGGCCTGCGGCAGAATCACGAAACGCATTGCCTGCGGATAAGTCAGGCCGAGCGAACGGGCGGCTTCCATTTGGCCGCGGTCGATAGATTGGATACCGGCGCGGAAAATTTCGGTCATATATGCACCGGCATTTACCGTCAAAGCCAATGTACCGGCAATCAGCGCGCCGTGGCTGCGGCGCAGCTCAACCGCCGCTTCACCGCTGACCAGCCAGCCGTCTACCGGATTAATCAACGCCACCGCCCACACGAAGTACCAGATAAAAATCTGCACAAACAAAGGCGTACCGCGGAACAGGGTAACATACAGCAGGGAAATGCCGCGCATCAGCGAGGCGATGCCTTTAATCAGAAAGCCGCCTTTTTCAAAACGGACGATACGCATCAGCGCGCCGATCAGGCCCAGCACAGTACCGCCGAGTGTCGCAATAAAGGTCAGACCGAGCGTGGTCAATGCGCCGGTCAGGAACATCTCCCGATATTCGTAAATAATGTCGAAACGGAAACTCATACAATCGTTTTCTGTAAATTTATCTGCGCCGCGCTTGCAAAGAAGGCGGCACGCGGAAAAAAGTTAATCGCGTATTTTACAAGAAAAAACACTTCTTGCGGGCTTTAATTTACAGTTTTTTCACAGCAAGGCCGTCTGAAAGCGGGCGGCGGCGGCATTTTCAGACGGCCTTGCCGCGTTCGGCGGTTTATCAAGCCGAAGAATCTGTTTACAATACTGCCCTTTTATCTCCCACAAATCCTTACGGCGGCAGGAAATGACGAACACTTGGCTGGGCACGCAGGCGATGCCCGTATCGGCGGCTTCGGCAGTCAGCATCGGCAACTTCGACGGCGTCCACAGCGGGCACCGCCGCATTTTGCAGCGTCTGCGCGAAGAAGCGGATGCACGCGGCCTGAAAACCACGGTTATCGTGTTCGAGCCACAGCCGAACGAATTTTTTGCCCGCAAACACGGCCGAGAAGCGGTGGCGCGCCTCACGCCACTGCGCGACAAGCTCTCACTGCTGCGCCAAACCGGCTGCGCCGACAATATCTGGGTGTTGCGTTTTAACCACCATTTTTCCCAACTGCCGCCCGAAACATTTATCCGCGACTTTCTGATCGAGCGGCTCGGCACGCGCTATCTTTTGGTCGGCGACGACTTCCGTTTCGGCAAAGACCGTGCCGGCGGTTTCGAGCTTTTGGCCGCGCAGCCGGAGTTTGTTACCGAACGCACACCAAGCATTCTGATTGCCGGCGAACGCGCCAGCAGCACCGCCGTGCGCCAAGCATTGGCCGAAGGCCGTCTGAAAAATGCCGAACAGATTTTGGGACACGGCTATGCCCTCAGCGGCCGCGTGAAACACGGCAAAAAACTCGGCCGCACGCTGGGCGTGCCGACTGCCAACGTCCATCTGCCGCCACACCGCTACGCACCCAACGGCGTGTTTGTCGTCAGCGCCGAAAGCCGTTTCGGGCAGCACGCAGGCGTAGCCAGCTTCGGCGTAAACCCGACAACGGATTTGGGTTTGCAGCAAAAATTGGAAGTGCATCTTTTGGACTTTAACGGCGATTTGTACCGCGAACGGCTGACCGTACGCTTTCTGCACAAATTGCGCGACGAAGCCGCATTCGACAGTTTAGACGCGCTGAAAGAGCAGATTTTTGCCGATATCCAAGCCGCGCGTGCGTTTCACCGTTTGTGATTTTTCCCGGGAAAGGCCGTTTTTCAGACGGCCTTTTTTGTTATCCGCATAACCGTCCGCCATTCCGACCACGCCGCCATACTCGGGTCTGCCCCGAGTATCTTCCCCGTCAAGACAGACCAACCCAGCGGTCCGTTCGCCCGAAATCCCAACCAATGCCCTTTTCCACCGCAAAACCCTTAAACAAAGCGCCCGATTCCGTTACAATGGGTGCTTTACTGTTTTTTACTTTGCCGCTGCCGTTTGCGCCCGATGTTTCTGCTGATTTTTCGCGTGCAAACCGCATTTTCAGACGGCCACGAACCTCAAAGGCCGTCTGAAAAACGCTGCTTTCTGCGAAGTTGGAACGCAGCTTCAACAAAGTGAAACCACCTTGGGCGGCAAAGCCCTCCGCGAACACGAGAACACGATATGACTGATTACCGCAAAACCGTAAACCTTTTGGACACGCCTTTCCCGATGCGCGGCGATTTGGCCAAGCGCGAACCGGCTTGGATTAAGAGCTGGATTGAGCAGAAACGCTATGAAAAACTGCGTAAAAAAGCCGCAGGCCGCCCGAAATTCGTGCTGCACGACGGCCCTCCGTATGCCAACGGCGATATCCACATCGGCCACGCGGTAAATAAAATCCTGAAAGACATCATCGTGCGCAGCAAAACGCTGGCCGGTTTCGATGCGCCGTATGTGCCGGGCTGGGACTGCCACGGCCTGCCGATTGAAGTGATGGTGGAAAAGCTGCACGGTAAAAATATGCCGATGTCGAAATTCCGCGAACTGTGCCGCGAATATGCCGCCGAGCAGATTGCCAAGCAAAAGCGCGACTTTATCCGCTTGGGCGTGCTGGGCGACTGGGATCGTCCGTACCTGACGATGGACTATAAAACCGAGGCAGATACCGTCCGCACGCTCGGCGAAATCTACAAAGCCGGTTATCTCTACCGCGGCGCGAAGCCGGTGCAGTTCTGCTTGGACTGCGGCTCGTCGCTGGCCGAAGCGGAAGTAGAATATAAAGACAAAGTATCGCACGCGATTGATGTTGCCTATCCGTTCCAAGACAATGCCGCGCTGGCCGCTGCATTCGGTCTGCCTGCGTTCGACGGCGAAGCTTTCGGCGTTATCTGGACGACCACGCCTTGGACGCTGCCTGCCAGCCAAGCCGTTTCTGCCGGTGCCGATGTGGTGTACCAACTTTGGGATACGCCGAAAGGTAAGCTGGTTTTGGCGAAAGATTTGGCCGAAGACGCGCTGAAACGCTACGGGTTTTCAGACGGCCTCACGCTGCTGGGCGAAACCACCGGTGCGAAACTGGAAAATCTGCTGCTGAGCCATCCGTTTTTGGAGCGCGATATTCCCGTGCTGCTCGGCGCACACGTTACCACCGATGCCGGTACGGGCTTGGTACACACCGCCCCGGCACACGGCTTGGAGGACTACCAAGTCTGCAACCAATACGGCATCGAGCTGTATAACCCGGTAAACGCCGAAGGCCGCTATATCGCCGAAGTACCGCGCGTTGCCGGTTTGACCGTATGGGAAGCCAATCCGGTTATCATCGAATGGCTGGCCGAAAACAGCCGCCTGCTGGCCAACAACAAAATCGAACACAGCTACGCACACTGCTGGCGGCACAAAACGCCGCTGATTTACCGCGCCACCGGCCAATGGTTTATCGGTATGGACAAAGCCGGCGTATCCGGCAAAACGCTGCGTAACAACGCCCTGAAAGCGGTGGACGACACCGAATTCTTCCCGGCTTGGGGCCGCGCCCGTTTGCAGGCAATGATTGAAGGCCGTCCGGACTGGGTAGTGTCGCGCCAACGTTTCTGGGGCACACCGATGACGTTCTTCGCCCACAAAGAAACCGGCGAACTGCATCCGGATTCTGCCGAACTGCTGGAAAAAATCGCACAACGTATCGAAGAAAAAGGCATCGAAGCTTGGTTCTCAATGGACAAGAGCGAGCTGTTGAGCGCGGAAGACTGCGAAAACTACGACAAACTGCCCGACACTCTGGACGTTTGGTTCGATTCCGGCAGCACGCATTTCTCGGTTTTGAAACAACGCGAAGAATTGGCCTGGCCTGCCGATTTGTATCTCGAAGGCAGCGACCAGCACCGCGGCTGGTTTCAATCTTCGATGCTGACCGGCTGCGCCACACTCGGCCGCGCACCGTACAAACAGCTTTTGACGCACGGCTTCGTAGTCGATCAAAACGGCCGCAAAATGTCGAAATCCATCGGCAACGTGGTTGCACCGCAAGAAGTGTATAACGAATTCGGTGCCGACATTCTGCGCCTGTGGACGGCGGCCACCGACTATTCGGGCGAACTGGCAATTTCCAAAGAAATCCTGAAACGCGTTACCGAAAGCTACCGCCGCTTGCGCAACACCCTGCGCTTCCTGCTGGCCAATCTGAGCGATTTCGATCCGCTGGAAAACGCCGTACCGCAAGACCAAATGGTGGAAATCGACCGCTATGCGCTGGTGCTGGCACGCCGTCTGCAAGACAAACTGGCCGGCGACTACTATCCGCGCTATGCCTTCCACTTCGCCGTTCAGGACATCGTAAATTTCTGCTCAGAAGACTTGGGCGCGTTCTATCTGGATATTCTGAAAGACCGCCTCTACACCACTAAGGCAAACAGCCACGCGCGCCGTTCGGCACAAACCGCGCTGTACCACATCACGCGCAGCTTGGTGTTGCTGATGTCGCCGATTCTGTGCTTCACCGCAGAAGAGGCGTGGGAAATCATCGGTGGCGGCGAAGAAGACAGCGTGCTGTACCACACCTTGCACGAGTTCCCGACAATGCCGTCTGAAAGCGAAGCCGCATTGGCTGCCAAATGGGACGCGCTGCGCGAAGTCCGCAGCGCCGTCACCGCCGCCATCGAGCCTTTGCGTGCCGACAAATCGGTCGGCTCTTCTCTGCAAGCCGTGGTGGACATCACCGCTCCGGCCGAGCAATACGCAGCCCTGCAAGCACTCGGCGATGAATTGCGCTTCGCCCTGCTGGTTTCCGAGGCAAACATCAAAGAAGGCGACGAATTGGCCGTTACTGCCGCCGTCAGCGAAGGCGAGAAATGTGAGCGCTGCTGGCACTACACCGACGACATCGGCAGCGTGTCCGGCCACGAAACCGTATGCGCACGCTGCGCCGACAATATCGACGGCGAAGGCGAAAGCCGCGATTATGTGTAAGCACTCCGCCTGATTGCAGGCGTAAAAAGGCCGTCTGAAAACGCTGCTGTTTTCAGACGGCCTTTATTTTGATTGGCTGTTTTCGATTTACCGTTCACCCAACCAACAATAGATCGCAAGACGATAATCAGCAATGCGGGCACTAAAATGCCGTCTGAAAACCTGACGTTTTCAGACGGCATCTTGATACGGGAAATTTACACCAACTCACCGCGCAGTGAGAAAGTAAACGCCTCAGTGATTTCCAAATCCACCATTTGGTTAATCAGCTCAGGGCTGCCGGTAAAGTTTACAACACGGTTGTTCGCCGTACGCGCCTGTAATTGGTCAGGGTCTTTTTTCGACACGCCTTCCACCAAGCAACGCTGCACCGTACCAAGCATGGTTTGGTTGATACGGGCCGTTTCCGCTTCAATCACTTCATTCAAAGCCTCCAAACGGCGCACTTTTTCTTCGTGCGGCGTATCGTCCGGCAAATTGGCCGCAGGCGTGCCGGGACGCGGACTGTAAATAAAGACAAAGCTCAAATCAAAGGCAATATCTTTAACCAGTTTCAAAGTCTGCTCAAATTCGCGCTCGGTTTCGCCGGGGAAGCCGACAATAAAATCGGAGCTCAGGCACAAATCCGGACGGATAGCGCGCAGCTTGCGGATAATCGATTTGTATTCCAAGGCGGTATAGCCGCGCTTCATCGCGCTCAATACGCGGTCGGAACCGCTTTGAATCGGCAGATGCAGATGCGAAACCAATTTAGGCAAATCGCGGTAACATTCGATAATCGCATCAGAAAACTCGCGCGGGTGGCTGGTGGTAAAACGCATACGCTCGATACCGGGAATTTCGTGGACAATCCGCAGCAAAGTTGCGAAATCACATTCGCCGCCGTCATCCATCGCACCGCGGTAAGCGTTCACATTCTGGCCGAGCAAATTGATTTCTTTTACGCCCTGCTGCGCCAAATTGGCAATCTCGGTCAGCACATCATTGAGCGGACGGGAAAATTCTTCGCCGCGCGTATAAGGCACCACGCAGAACGAGCAGTATTTCGAACAGCCTTCCATAATGGAAACAAAGGCCGACCCGCCGTCCACACGCGCAGGCGGCAAGTGGTCGAATTTCTCGATTTCAGGAAAAGAAATATCCACTTGCGACAAGCCGGAAGTTTCTTTATCCACAATCATTTGCGGCAAACGGTGCAAAGTTTGCGGACCGAACACCACATCTACATAAGGCGCGCGTTTGACGATTTCTTCCCCCTCTTGCGAAGCCACGCAGCCGCCCACGCCGATAATCAGATTGGGATTTTTGTTTTTCAGATTTTTCACGCGGCCCAAATCGGAAAACACTTTTTCTTGCGCCTTCTCGCGCACCGAGCAGGTATTGAAGAGAATAATGTCGGCTTCATCAGGCTCGGAAACCTGCATCAGCTCATCGCCTTCCGACAATACAGACAGCATTTTTTCGCTGTCATATTCATTCATTTGACAGCCGAAAGTGCGGATAAATACTTTTTTCATAGTTTGGTTCTTTCGTTCAGGTTGCCCGTAATTGCGGGGCTGATATTAGACGGAAAGCGCGGATTATAGCGGAAGCAGCCCATAAAACCAAATTGCTTCAAACTTTTAGCAGAAACAGCGCTTATCCTACCCAAACGCTTAGGCTGTTTTATAGCCTCATTCCTATTTATTCTGGCAAGAACAAGCAGTAACGCTTTTCTCTATAACAAAGGCCGTCTGAAAACAGAGGGCAAGCCCCGTTTTCAGACGGCCTTCAATAAAAAACAAGCCGGTCAAACCGGCCTGTCTTATGCTTTTCCTTATTCGGCAGCAGCTTTGTCCACCAACTCAACCAGAGCCAGAGGCGCATTGTCGCCTTTACGGAAACCGTATTTCAAAATACGGATGTAGCCACCGTTGCGGGCAGCAAAACGCGGACCCAAGTCGCCGAACAGTTTAACCACTACATCGCGGTCGCGAGTGCGGTTAAACGCCAAACGGCGGTTAGCCAAAGAAGGTTTTTTGCCCAGAGTGATCAAAGGCTCAACCACTTTACGCAATTCTTTTGCTTTTGGCAGCGTAGTAACGATGGTTTCATGGGTCAACAAAGAGTTGGCCATATTACGCAACATTGCAGCGCGGTGGCTGCTGGTGCGGTTCAATTTACGATTACCATTACGATGACGCATGTCATTATCCTTTAATGTTCAAACTTTAAGGCTTTTCCAAGCCGGCAGGCGGCCAAGCTTCCAGTTTCGATCCCAGTGTCAGGCCTTTGGAAGCCAAAACTTCCTTAATCTCGTTCAGAGATTTGCGGCCCAAATTCGGCGTTTTCAACAATTCTGTTTCAGTACGCTGGATCAAATCACCAATATAATAAATATCTTCAGCTTTCAGGCAGTTAGCCGAACGCACGGTTAATTCCAAATCATCTACCGGACGCAACAGAATCGGATCGATAGGAGGCGCTTTTTCTTCCACCTCTTCTACCGGCGTACCCTGCAAGTCGGCAAAAATAGACATTTGGTCAATTAAGATACGTGCTGCACTGCGGACAGCTTCTTCCGGATCCAACGAGCCGTCGGTTTCGATATCCAAAACCAAACGGTCGAGGTCGGTACGCTGCTCCACACGGGCAGGTTCAACTTCAAAGCTAACTCGGCTGATGGGCGAAAAGCTCGCATCCAATTGAATGGCACCGATACGGTTCTCGTCGCGGACAGAACGGCGGCCGGAAACGGTTTGATAACCACGACCCTGCTCAACCTTAATTTCCATCTCGATGTTGCCGTTATCAGCCAAATGGCAGATAACGTGGTTAGGATTCACAATCTCAACATCGTGCGGCAATTCGATATCGCCTGCCAACACAGCACCTGCGCCTGATTTTTTCAAAGTCAGGCGCGCCTCGCTGCGGCTGTGCAGTTTGAATACGATACCCTTGATGTTCAACAAAATATCTACAACATCTTCTTGAACACCATCCAAAGTAGAGTATTCGTGCAACACACCTTCAATCGCAACTTCGGTCGGTGCAAAACCATTCATGGACGACAGTAAGATACGGCGCAAAGCATTACCTAAGGTATGACCGAAACCACGCTCAAACGGCTGCATCGATACTTTGGCGCGGGTTGCAGACAAAGTATCCACATCGATTTGACGCGGTTTCAAAAATTCGGAAGTGCTGTTTTGCATTTAACTGTCCCTCACTGAGCTAGTATTATTTAGAGTAGAACTCAACCACCAGCTGTTCATTAATATCGCCAGACAATTCTGAGCGATCCGGCATATTTTTGAATACGCCTTCCAATTTGGTTGCATCAACAGATACCCAGCTCGGCATACCGATTTGAGCAGCCAAACCCAAAGCTTCTTGGATACGAACCTGTTTTTTGGCTTTTTCGCGGATAGCAACAACATCACCGGCTTTCACTTGGAAAGAAGGGATATTTACAACTTGACCATTAACGGTAATGGCTTTGTGCGATACCAGTTGGCGTGCTTCTGCACGGGTAGAGCCGAAGCCCATACGGTATACGACATTGTCCAAACGGGATTCCAACAATTGCAGCAGCAATTCGCCGGTCGAACCTTTACGACGGGCAGCTTCTGCAAAGTAACGGCGGAATTGACGCTCCAATACGCCGTAGATGCGGCGGATTTTTTGTTTTTCGCGCAATTGCAGACCGTAGTCAGACAAGCGTGGCTTTTTCGCGCCGTGCTGGCCTGGGGCAGAATCCATCTTACATTTAGATTCCAAAGAGCGACGAGCACTCTTCAAGAACAAATCAGTGCCTTCGCGGCGAGCTAATTTACATTTAGGGCCGGTGTAACGTGCCATGTCTCAATCACTCCAAAATTAAATACGACGTTTTTTAGGCGGACGGCAACCGTTGTGAGGCAACGGGGTAACGTCGGTAATGCTGGTAATCTTGAAACCAAGAGCGTTGAGCGCACGTACAGAAGATTCGCGACCAGGACCCGGGCCTTTGATGCGGACTTCTAAATTTTTAACGCCATACTCTTGGGCAACTTTACCAGCTGCTTCTGCTGCAACCTGTGCAGCAAACGGTGTACTTTTACGAGAACCTTTAAAACCAGCGCCGCCAGAGGTAGCCCAAGACAATGCATTGCCTTGACGGTCGGTGATAGTAATGATGGTATTGTTGAAAGATGCATGAACATGCACGATACCTTCACTTACGGTTTTGCGTACTTTTTTACGTACACGCGAGGCTGTGTTTGCTTTAGCCATCAATTTAATCCTTTAAAATTATTTCTTACCAGCGATTGCCTTACGCGGACCTTTACGGGTGCGCGCATTGGTACGGGTACGCTGACCGCGGCAAGGCAAGCCGCGACGATGACGGAAACCACGGTAGCAACCCATATCCATCAAACGCTTGATAGACATAGTTACTTCACGGCGCAAATCGCCTTCTACTTCATACTTGGCAACTTGTTCACGCAAAGCTTCCAACTGAGACTCGTCCAAATCTTTTACTTTGGTGCTCGGAACGATGCCGGCAGCTTCGCAAATCAATTTAGCACGAGTAGCGCCAATACCGTAGATGGCTTGCAAGCCGATTACGATATGGGCGTTGTTAGGGATATTCACCCCTGCAATACGAGCCATATTTTTTCCTTTAAGGGCAAAAGTTGGTCACTATACCACAAAATCGCGGCTGATGGAAATCAGCCTTGACGTTGTTTGTGACGAGGGTCAGTACAGATGACGCGGACTACGCGATTACGTCGGATAATCTTGCAGTTGCGGCAAATTTTCTTTACAGAAGGTTGTACACGCACGATTTACTTCCTTTCGTAGGTTATCGGGCACGGAAAACAATACGCGCCCGGGTCAGGTCATAAGGTGTCAGTTCGACTGTTACCTTATCTCCCGGAGAAATGCGGATATAGTGCATCCGCATTTTGCCGGAAATGTGACCCAATACGACGTGGTCGTTTTCCAACTTTACTTTAAATGTCGCATTGGGCAATGTTTCAAGGATTTCTCCTTGCATTTGGATGGTATCTTCTTTAGCCATATCTTTTTACTTACGCGATAACGATTTCATATCGGCCTGCTTCATCAGCTGCTCGTATTGATGAGACATACGGTACGAAGCGATTTGCGTACTGAAATCCATTGTTACAACCACCAGAATCAACAACGATGTGCCGCCCAAATAGAATGGAACGTTCAAAGTCGATGTCAAAAATTCCGGAATCAGGCAGATAATCGTAATGTAAATCGCACCGAACAAGGTCAAACGCAGTACCACACCTTCCAAATAACGGGCTGTCTGATCACCCGGACGGATACCGGGAACAAACGCTCCGCTTTTTTTCAGATTTTCCGCCATTTCTTTTGGACTGAATGTCAACGCGGTATAGAAATAGCAGAAAAAGATAATTGCGGCAGCAAACAATACGATATAGAGGGTTTGCCCGTGCTGCAACATCGCAGCAATTTTACCCAGCAGGCCGTCTGAATTCCCCGATCCGAACCAACTCAGCAACGTAGACGGGAACAAGATGATACTGGATGCAAAAATAGGCGGAATTACGCCGGCCATATTCAGTTTAAACGGCAGATGAGTATTCTGCGGCTGTCCCATACCGAATTGCCGTTTGGCATAATGTATAGGAATTTTACGCTGAGCTGCTTCAAAAAAGACAACTGCGTAAACCAGCAGCAATGCACCGATTACAATACCGACTGCCGTCAGCATACTCAGTGCACCTTTCGAAGTAAGCGTCCACAACTGAACAATTCCTGCCGGAATACCTGCTGCGATACCCGCGGTAATAATCAGCGAAATACCGTTACCGATGCCCCGCTCCGTTATCTGTTCGCCCAGCCACATCAAGAACATTGTTCCCGTAACCAGACACACAACGGTCGAAACATAAAATTCAAATTGAGAAGCAACTACGATACCCTGCTGGTATACAAAGGTTGCCACACCGAAACTTTGCAGCGTTGCCAGCAATACGGTACCGATACGCGTATATTTCATAATGACCTTGCGGCCTGCATCGCCCTCCTTCTTCAATTCTTTCAAAGAAGGAATAATTTCACCGGCAAGCTGAACCACAATCGAGGCCGAAATATACGGCATAATACCGATTGCAAAAATACTAAAGCGCTCAAGCGACCCACCGGAAAACATATTCAACATTCCCAGTATGCCGCCACTTGCGCTTTCGTATAATTTGGCTAAAGCGGCTGCATCTACACCCGGCACAGGGATGTGGGCACCGATACGGAAAACAACCAGTGCCCCCAACAAAAACATCAGCCGGTTTTTCAATTCACCAAACTTAGACAAGCCTGATGCACTTTGTCGATTAGCCAATTTAACAGCCTTATTCTTCCACTTTACCGCCGGCAGCTTCAATAGCAGCCTTAGCACCTTTAGTGGCTTTAATACCTTTCAATACTACTGCTTTGGCAATTTCGCCAGATGCAATTACTTTTACGTTTTGCGCAGTAGCAGCAACCAAACCGGCTTGTTTCAGAGCCAATACATCAATCTCTTCAACAGCAACCAAGTTCAATTCGCTCAAACGGACTTCCGCATTCAAGGCAGCAGTCATAGATTTAAAGCCACGTTTAGGCAGACGGCGTTGCAAAGGCATTTGACCGCCTTCGAAACCTACTTTGTGGAAACCGCCCGAACGGCTTTTTTGGCCTTTATGGCCGCGACCGCCCGTTTTACCCAAACCGCTGCCGATACCGCGACCTACGCGGCGGCGTGCGTGAGTCGCACCATCGGCAGGTTGAATAGTGTTCAAAAACATATTATGACTCCACTTTCAAAAGGTAGCTGATTTTATTAATCATGCCACGATTCTCGGGGGTATCCAATACTTCTACGGTGTGTTCGCGACGACGCAAACCCAAACCGCGAGCACAAGCACGATGCGACTCGATGGCACCAATCAGGCTTTTAACCAAAGTTACTTTGATTTTCTTTTGCTCAGTCATTATTGGCTCCCAAAATTTCTTCCACTGTCAAACCGCGTTTTGCAGCGATTTCAGACGGCGTATAGAGTTTAGACAAGCCGTCCAAAGTAGCACGTACGATATTGTACGGGTTGGTAGAACCGTGTACCTTGGCAGAAATGTTGTGCACGCCCATTGCATCGAATACCAAACGCATAGGACCGCCGGCTTTCACACCGCTACCTTCTTTAGCAGGCTGCATAAATACGCGGGTAGCACCGTGTTTACCGATAACTTCGTGGTGAATGGTACCGTTTTTCAATGGAACTTTAATCATTGAACGACGGGCTTGATCCATTGCTTTTTGTACGGCAACCGGCACCTCTTTCGATTTACCTTTGCCCATACCGATACGGCCGTCGCCGTCACCAACAACGGTCAAAGCCGAGAATGCCATAATACGGCCGCCTTTAACCACTTTGGTTACGCGGTTTACTGCGACCATCTTTTCAATCAGGCCGTCACCGCGCTCTTCTGTTTCATGTTTTGCCATGTCAGATCTCCAAAATCTTATTAGAAGCTCAAACCGTTTTCACGGGCAGCTTCAGCCAAAGCTTTTACGCGACCGTGATACTGGAAACCGGAACGGTCGAAAGCGACTTTTTCGATACCTACGGCTTTTGCTTTTTCGGCAATACGCTTACCAATCAAAGCAGCTGCTTCAACGTTACCGCCTGATTTCAAGCTACCGCGAACTTCGGCTTCCAAAGTAGAGGCAGAAGCCAATACTTTATCACCCTCAGCACTGATTACTTGAGCATAAATGTGGCTGTTTGTGCGGAATACACACAGTCTCACCACTTTCAAATCTGCAATACGGGCACGGGTTTTGCGTGCGCGGCGCAGTCTTGTTGCATGTTTATCCATTAGTGAGGCCTCAATTATTTCTTCTTAGCTTCTTTCATCACAACCACTTCGCCAACATAGCGAACACCCTTACCTTTATATGGCTCAGGAGAGCGGAAGGCACGGATTTCAGCGGCTACTTGACCTACTGCCTGCTTATCGGCACCGGTCAGCACGATCTCAGTTTGAGAAGGTGTTTGCACAGAAACGCCCTCCGGCATTTCATATACGATAGGATGAGAGAAACCCAAAGACAAATTCAGAGTTTTACCTTGAGCCTGGGCACGGTAACCCACACCGATCAATTGCAGCTTTTTCTCAAAACCTTCGGCAACACCTTTCACCATATTCGCAACGATAGCGCGCACAGTACCTGACATTGCATTGGCTTGTTTGCTGCTGTTAGCAGCAGCGAAAGTCAACTGACCGTCATTCAACTCAACTTTTACATCGCCTGTCAAAGGGAAAGACAATTCGCCGTTTTTACCTTTAACAACCAAAGATTCAGTTCCAAATTTTACTTCTACGCCAGCTGGAACAGTTACTGGATTTTTCGCAACGCGAGACATCTTTAACTCTCCCGATTAGGCAACGATGCACAACAACTCACCACCGATACCGGCAGCACGTGCCTTGCGGTCAGTCATCACACCTTTTGAAGTACTAACAATTGCAACGCCCAAACCGTTCATTACAGAAGGAATCTCGTTGCTGCCTTTGTAAACGCGCAAACCAGGACGGGATACACGTTTGATCTGCTCGATTACAGGACGGCCAGCGTAGTATTTCAACTGAACTTCCAAAACAGGTTTAGCATCGGCAGATACTGCGAAATCTTCGATATAACCCTCTTCTTTCAAAACTTGGGCAATCGCACATTTCAGTTTTGAAGAAGGCATTGCAACAGCAGCTTTGTTTGCACGCTGCGCGTTGCGGATACGGGTCAACATATCGGAAATAGGATCATGCATACTCATTTATTTCTCTCCTATTACCAGCTGGCTTTAATAACACCCGGAATCTCGCCACGCATAGCGATTTCACGAATCTTAATACGACCTAAGCCAAATTTACGGAATGTACCGCGAGGACGGCCGGTAATAGCACAACGGCGACGTTGGCGAACCGGAGCAGCATTACGCGGAATAGCTTGCAGTTTCAAACGGGCTTCGAAACGCTCTTCATCAGTAGCAGAAGCATCATTGATGACAGCAAAAATCGCAGCACGTTTAGCAGCATATTTCTTAGCCAAAGCAACACGTTTTGCTTCGCGGTTAATAAGTGCTTTCTTAGCCATGATTATCCTTTAAACGGAAACTTGAACAATGACAGCAATGCTTTTGCTTCTTCGTCGGTTTTAGCAGTAGTGGTGATGGTAATATTCAAACCACGCAAAGCATCGATTTTATCGTACTCGATTTCCGGGAAAATGATTTGCTCGCGAACACCCATATTGTAGTTGCCGCGACCATCAAATGATTTACCGCTAACACCGCGGAAGTCACGCACGCGAGGCAAAGCGATGGTTACCAGACGATCCAAGAATTCGAACATTTGTTCACGGCGCAAAGTTACTTTGCAGCCTACCGGATAGTTGTCACGGATTTTAAAGCCGGCGATTGATTTGCGAGCCACAGTTACAACAGGTTTTTGACCTGCAATTTTCTCCAAATCGGCAACAGCGTGCTCCATTACTTTTTTATCAGCAACAGCTTCACCCACACCCATATTCAGAGTAATTTTTTCAATACGAGGCACTTCCATAATGGACTTGTAACCGAATTGTTTTACCAACTCAGGCACAACAGTGCTTGTATAAAAATCTTTCAAACGTGCCATTTATAACTCCTTAAGCACCAATCTCAGCACCATTGGATTTGAATACACGAACACGCTTAACTTTGCCTTCGCTCTCAACCAATTTAATGCCAACACGGTCAGCTTTTTTCGTTTCAGGATTAAAAATCGCCACATTGGAAATTGCCAAAGGCATATTTTTAGCAACGATACCACCTTCGACACCACGCATAGGGTTTGGTTTTGTATGACGCTTAACAACGTTTACGCCTTCAACAACAACTTTATCACCCAAAACGCGCAGAATCTGACCTTGCTTACCTTTATCTTTACCGGCAATCACGATTACTTGATCGCCCTTGATAATTTTATTCATGCGCCAACCCCTTACAAAACTTCAGGTGCCAATGAAACGATTTTCATGAAGCGCTCAGTACGCAATTCACGAGTAACCGGGCCAAAAATACGGGTACCCATCGGTTCAAGTTTGTTATTCAGCAATACTGCGGCATTGTTATCAAACTTAATCAAGGCACCATCCGGACGACGCACACCTTTTGCAGTACGAACAACTACTGCATTGTACACATCACCCTTCTTTACACGGCCACGTGGCGCAGCATCTTTTACCGCCACTTTAATAATGTCGCCCACAGAAGCGTAGCGACGCTTGGAGCCGCCCAAAACTTTGATGCACATCACACGGCGCGCACCAGAGTTATCAGCCACATCCAAGATGGTCTGCATTTGAATCATGTTTTTACCTTTAAAAAATCCAACTTAATTTACCATTTTCAGACGGCCTTCAAGCAGTGCAGCTTGACACCTATCTGAAACCTTATGGTTCCAGTAAACCAGTCTTGGCTCCGAAGGGAGAAACTTTCAAGAACTTGAAAGCTAAGAAACGAAGTTTACAGATATTTTTCATTCTCTGCAAGCTTCGTTTCTTATTTAAACCCTACTGTCGTATAAATTAAACAGTGCGGGCTTTCTCTACCAACTCTTTAACAACCCAAGATTTGGTTTTAGACAGCGGACGGCTCTCTTCAATCACAACCACATCACCGATGGTGTATTGGTTTTGCTCATCGTGAGCATGGATTTTAGTAGAGCGGCGGATTACTTTACCGTACAAAGGGTGTTTTACTTTACGTTCAACCAAAACGGTAACGGTTTTATCCATTTTGTCGCTGACTACTTTGCCCTGCAAAGTACGTACGTTTTTCACTTCGCTCATTATTTACCACCTTTTTCCGCTAAAACGGTTTTGATGCGAGCAATATCGCGACGCACTTTTTTCAACTCGCTGGTTTTACCCAACTGGCCGGTAGCGTGTTGCATGCGCAGGCCGAATTGTGCTTTCAGCAAGTCAACCAAGTCGGCATTTAATTGCTCAACTGATTTTTCTTTCAATTCATTGGCTTTCATTATTTACCTACCTGTCTGGCTACAAACACAGTCGGAATCGGCAGCTTGGCAGCAGCCAAAGCAAAAGCTTCGCGTGCCAAAGATTCAGCAACGCCATCCATTTCGTACAATACTTTGCCTGGTTTGATTTCGGCAACATAGTATTCTACGGAACCTTTACCGCCACCCATACGAACTTGGATAGGCTTGGCAGTAATCGGTTTGTCAGGAAATACGCGAATCCAAATGCGGCCGCCACGTTTGATGTGACGGGTCATCGCACGACGTGCGGCTTCAATTTGACGTGCAGTCAAACGACCGCGGCCAACAGCTTTCAGACCAAAATCACCGAAGCTTACTGCGTTACCGCGAGTAGCAATACCGGTATTACGGCCTTTATGCTGTTTGCGGTATTTCATTCTAGTTGGCTGCAGCATTTCGACCACCCTTTCTGCGTTTATTTTCTTGCTCAGGCTTAGCTTGCGCTACTTCTTTGCCTTCGCCGGTATAAACCCAAACTTTCAAACCAATCACACCGTAAGTAGTGTGCGCTTCGCTGGTTGCGTAATCTACATTTGCACGCAGAGTATGCAGAGGCACACGGCCTTCGCGATACCATTCGCTACGCGCAATATCCGCACCGTTCAGACGGCCTGAGGTCATAATTTTGATACCTTTGGCACCGACGCGCATTGCATTTTGCATAGCACGTTTCATCGCACGGCGGAATTGAACACGTTTTTCCAACTGCTGAGCGATACCGTCAGCAATGATTTGCGCATCCAGCTCCGGTTTGCGGATTTCTTCGATATTAACGTGAACAGGCACGCCCATCAGCTTTTGCAGGTCACGTTTCAGAACTTCGATATCCTCACCTTTGCGGCCGATTACAACCCCCGGACGGGCAGAGTGAATTGTAATGCGGGCAGATTTTGCCGGACGCTCGATAACTACGCGGCCAACAGAAGCACCGGCCAAGCGTTTGCGCAAGTATTCGCGAACATCAATGTCTTGTTTCAGGACAGTCGAGAATTCGTTGCTTTTTGCAAACCATTTGGACGACCAGTCTTTGTTTACCGCCAGGCGAAAGCCAGTCGGATGAATTTTTTGTCCCATAGCTTTTCCTTAGTTACCCACTGTCACATTGATATGACAAGTTTGTTTCTCAATGCGGTTACCGCGACCCTTGGCACGAGCTTGGAAACGCTTCAAAGAAGCAGCTTTGTCAACATAAATGGTGACAACTTTCAGCTCGTCGATATCAGCACCGTTGTTGTGCTCCGCATTAGCGATAGCAGATTCCAGTACTTTTTTAATCAGCTCAGCACCTTTTTTCGGGCTGAATGCCAAGATGTTCAAGGCTTGGGCAACGTCTTTGCCACGAATCAGGTCTGCAACCAAGCGGGCTTTTTGTGCAGAGATACGGGCATTTTTATGTGATGCAGATACTCTCATGTCTTATCCCTTATTTTTTCTTAGCCTTTTTATCGGCCAAGTGGCCTTTAAAGGTACGGGTCAATGAGAATTCGCCCAATTTGTGGCCGACCATATTGTCGCTGATGAATACAGGCACGTGGGTACGGCCGTTGTGTACAGCGATAGTCAAACCGATAAAGTCAGGCAGAATGGTAGAACGACGTGACCAAGTTTTGATTGGACGCTTGTCGTTATTTGCACGTGCCGCATCTACTTTTTTCAGCAGGTGCAGGTCTACGTATGGGCCTTTTTTCAATGAACGAGCCATTTCAATTAACCTTTATTTGAATAACGGCGGCGAACAATCATATTGTCCGTGCGTTTATTGTTACGAGTACGGTAACCCTTAGCAGGAGTACCCCATGGGCTAACCGGTTCGCGAGCTTCGCCGGTACGGCCTTCACCACCACCGTGAGGGTGGTCAACAGGGTTCATTACAACACCGCGTACTGTCGGACGGATACCGCGCCAACGGTTGGCACCGGCTTTACCGATTTTTTTCAGGCTTTGCTCTTCGTTACCCACTTCACCGATGGTTGCACGGCAATCAACGTGGATTTTGCGAACCTCGCCGGAACGCAGACGAACCTGAGCATAAACACCTTCTTTTGCCAGCAATACCGCAGAAGCACCGGCAGAACGTGCGATTTGCGCGCCTTTACCCGGTTTCATTTCGATACAGTGGATAGTTGTACCGACTGGAATGTTGCGGATAGGCAGAGTGTTACCGGCTTTAATCGCAGCTTCCGCACCTGATACCAATACCGCACCGGCTTGGATACCGCGAGGAGCGATGATGTAACGGCGCTCACCGTCTGCATAGCACAACAAAGCAATGTGTGCAGTACGGTTAGGATCGTATTCGATACGCTCTACTTTTGCAGGGATACCGTCTTTATTGCGCTTAAAGTCCACAACACGGTAGTGTTGTTTGTGACCGCCGCCTTTGTGACGAGTAGTAATGTGACCGTTGTTGTTACGGCCGGCAGTAGAGTTTTTCTTCTCTACCAAGGCGGCATAAGGCGCACCTTTATGCAAACCTTCTGTTACGACGCGAACCATACCGCGACGACCAGCAGAGGTTGGCTTCATTTTTACAATAGCCATTCTACTTATTCCTTATCAGCGGCTGCTGCTGCGGCTTCCAAGTCCAACTCTTGACCTTCAACCAAGCTAACATAAGCCTTTTTCACATCGCTGCGACGACCCAAAGTACGACCAAAGCGTTTTACTTTGCCTTTGGTGGTAGTTGTGGTAACTGAGGCAACTTTTACACCGAACAACAACTCAACTGCTGCCTTAACTTCTGTTTTAGTCGCATCAGGCAAAACTTTGAAAGTCATTTGGTTACGTTTTTCAGCCAACAGGTTGCTCTTTTCAGAAACAACGGGAGCCAAAATTACTTTCATCAGGCGTTCTTGATTCATACCCATTGCTCCTCTAATTGCGCAACAGCTTCTTTGGTGATCACTACTTTTTTGTAGCGCAACAGGCTGTAAGGATCAATTTGCTGTGCTTCCAGAACCAGCACGTTAGGCAAATTGCGTGAAGACAGGTAAACGTTTTCATCCAATTGCTTGGTCACGAACAGAACCTGCTCCAAACCCATATTTTTCACTTGCTCGGCAAACGCTTTGGTTTTCGGAGTAGCGGCAGACAGCTCTTCTACTACGAACAGACGCTCGTCGCGAACCAGTTGTGACAAAATCGCAGCCATACCGGCACGGTACATTTTGCGGTTTACTTTTTGAGTAAAGTTTTCGTCAGGTTTGTTCGGGAACGCGCGACCACCGCTACGCCACAAAGGAGAAGAAGTCATACCAGAACGGGCACGACCGGTACCTTTTTGACGCCATGGTTTTTTGGTTGAGTGCTTCACTTCGGCACGTGTCAATTGAGCACGGTTGCCAGAGCGGGCATTTGCCAAAAACGCGGTAACCAATTGGTGTACCAGAGCTTCGTTGTATTCGCGGGCAAACAGGGCATCAGATGCCTGTACGCTGCCGGCAACTTGACCTTGAGCGTTGATTACTTTCAATTCCATTACGCACCTACTTTCACTGCAGGACGCACAACAATATCGCTGTTTACCGCGCCAGGAACGGCACCTTTAACCAGCAACAGGTTGCGCTCAACATCAACTCGTACGATTTCCAGATTTTGTACGGTAGATTTGGTGTTACCGTATTGACCGGCCATACGCTGACCCGGGAATACGCGGCCCGGATCTTGAGCCATACCGATAGAACCCGGAACACGGTGAGAACGCGAGTTACCGTGAGAAGTACGTTGGGAATCAAAGTTGTGACGCTTGATGGTACCGGAGAAACCTTTACCCTTAGAGGTACCGGTTACATCCACCAACTGACCGGCTTCAAACATAGCAACGGTAATTTCGTCGCCGGCTTTCAGCTCAGCCAATTTTTCAGCAGTCAAAGCAAACTCAATCAAACCTTTACCGGCTTCTACACCGGCTTTGGCAAAATGACCCGCTTCAGCTTTGCTTACGCGGTTTGCTTTTTTCTGACCGAAGGTAACTTGAACAGCGTTGTAGCCGTCAGTATCTTCGGATTTTACTTGTGTGACGCGGTTAGCAGCCATTTCCAACACGGTTACCGGAACAGATACACCTTGCTCGGTAAATACGCGGGTCATACCTACTTTGCGTCCAACCAGACCTAAAGTCATGATTTTTTCCTTTTAAATTAAAGGGGTCGGTTACGATTGACCGACCATTTGGACAAAAATAAACCCAGCTCAAAAAAGCTGAGCAGCGAAATATAGCACGTTTTAACAGTTGCGTTCAAGAATTTCTTTGTTTTCAAAGATAAACTTGCGCAACTTTACAACAAGGCCGTCTGAAAACCATAGGTATCTGCGAAGCTAAAATACAGCAAGAGAAAAGCGAAACAGAATTTCTTTGCCTCCCGTTGTTTTCAGACGGCCTTTAAAGCCTTAACTGCCGACAAAGCGTACACCGGCCAGCTGCGAAGAGATAATCGCCTGACGAATGGCATCAAGCGCTTTCGGTCGGACGAAGTTGCGGCGGTATGCCAAAGCAATACGGCGCTGTGGCGCTTGGTTTTCAAACGGAATAATGCTGAACAGCATATGGTCGTTTTCCGTCAGCGCCGTTGCCGGCAACACGCTGATGGCCAAACCGCTGGCCACCATATGGCGGATGGTATTGATGGAACTGCCTTGCAGCGTATTGGTCAAACCGGCGATACGCTGACGGGCTGCCAATTCGGAGCAGCTGTCCAACACATTGTCGCGCATACAGTTACCCTCGGTCAGCAGCAGCACCTGCTCTTCGGCCAACTGTTTCGGCGACACGGCATCCAGCTCTTCAAATGCGTGTCCTTTCGGCACAATCACGAAAAACGGCTCGTCATACAGCGGCTCGGTTACCACACCCGGCTCTTGGAAAGGCTCGGCCACCACCAAAGCATCCAAATCGCCGCGCTTCAATGCTTCGGTCAATGCCTGAGTATAATTTTCCTCCAACATCAACGGCATATTCGGCGCAATATCGCGCAGCGACAAAATCAGCTTGGGCAGCAGATACGGTGCAACCGTAAAAATCAAACCCAGCTTGAACGCGCCTTCCAGCTCGTTCTGCTCTTCATTTGCCAACTGCTTGATCACTTCGGCTTCTTCCAGCACTTTGCGTGCCTGTGCCACAATCCGCTCGCCTGCTTCGGTGGTAATCACCTCATTGCTGCTGCGGTCGAACAACGATACAGCCAGCTCTTCTTCCAGCTTTTTAATGGCGATGGACAAGGTAGGCTGGCTGACGAAGCAACGCTGCGCCGCCCGCCCGAAATGACGTTCCTGAGCCACCGCAACAATGTAACGCAACTCGGTCAGTGTCATATTGTTAAGCCTTTTTTGCTTGATCCGGCAGAGTAATGTTCAGCTCCAATACGTCCAAGCCGTCTTGCTTCTCCTGAGAAATGCGGATGTCGTCCAACGATACGCTGACATACTTCGACAGTACTTCCAACAATTCTTTCTGCAAAGTCGGCAAATAATCGGGCGCCTGAGATTTCACACGCTCCTGCGCGATAATGATTTGCAGACGGTCGCGGGCAACGGCGGCGCTTTTCTGTTTTTTACCGAACAGTTTTTCAATCAGCGACATCGCTTAACCTCCGAACAAGCGTTGGAAGAAGCCTTTTTTCTCGGCTTCGAGGAAACGCATTTCGCGGTTTTCGCCGAGCAGACGGGCAATCACGTCTTTATAGGCTTCGGCGGCAGGTACATCGTCCTGATGGATAACCGGAGAGCCAGCATTAGAAGCCTGCAAAACATTTTGCGATTCGGGAATCACGCCGATTAACGGGATACGCAGAATATCGCAAATATCCTGTACCGACAGCATTTCGCCTTTTTCCACGCGGTCAGGCGAATAACGGGTAATCAGCAGATGTTCTTTTACGCTTTCGCCGTTTTCGGCTTTGCGCGATTTGCTTTGCAGAATGCCCAAAATGCGGTCGGAGTCGCGCACGCTGGATACTTCCGGATTGGTGGTGATAATGGCTTCGTCAGCGAAGTACAAGGCCATCAGTGCGCCTGCTTCGATACCGGCCGGCGAATCGCAAATCACGTACTCAAAGCCCATTTCGCCAGTCAGCTCATTCAATACTTTTTCCACACCTTCTTTGGTCAGCGCATCTTTGTCGCGCGTTTGCGAAGCCGGCAGAATGTAGAGATTGTCGCTGTGCTTGTCTTTAATCAGCGCTTGGTTCAAGGTTGCTTCGCCTTGAATCACGTTAATCAAATCGTATACCACTCGGCGTTCGCAACCCATAATCAAATCCAGATTACGCAAGCCCACGTCAAAATCGATTACGGCAGTTTTGTGGCCGCGCAGGGCAAAACCGGTGGCAATGCTGGCGGAAGTTGTGGTTTTGCCCACGCCGCCCTTGCCGGAAGTAACAACGATAATTTTAGACACGTTCTATCCTTTGTGTTTCAGTTAGTCAAATACTTAATCACTAATCGCAGCCACAACCAAGCGGTCGTCCTGCAAATAAACCTGTACCGCGCGCTTATGCAGGTGTTCGGGCAAATCCTGCTCGAAATTGCGGTAAATACCGGCTACGGAAACCAGCTCCGCCTGCATCGAATGGATAAAAATCCGCGCGTCCTGCCGCCCGTCCGCACCGGCCAGCGCGCGTCCGCGCATTGCGGCATAAACGTGGATATTGCCGTCGGCAATGATTTCCGCGCCCTCGCTGACCACGCCGGTAACAATCAAATCCGCGCCTTCGGCATACACTTGCTGGCCGGTACGTATCGGCGTAGAAACAAATAC
Source organism: Neisseria sp. (assembly GCA_030532645.1). Taxonomy (GTDB): domain Bacteria; phylum Pseudomonadota; class Gammaproteobacteria; order Burkholderiales; family Neisseriaceae; genus Neisseria. The sequence continues at coordinate 34,401 of JAUNKU010000001.1, forward strand.
GGTCGGCCGCGCAATCGGCGTATCGGCGCCGGACGTTTTTTCAGACGGCCTGATTTCCTCCGCCTGCTTGCCTTCGCTTTGCACGCCCACGCCGCAGGCTTCGGCAACGGCCTGCCAAGCGGCGGCATTATCGTGCCGCAATGCTGCCAACACCAATCCTTTGCTGCGAATCAGTTCGACAACGGCGGCCACGTCCAAATCAACAGGCGCATCAAATGCCGAACAGTCCAGCACTACCGGCTGTGCCAGCTCGGCATATTGCGCGGCTTTTTCTTCCAAAAAAGCAGAAATTTCAGACAAATCCGCGCTCGCAGGCTTCAACGCCAGCGCGTGTATACGCGCAGATTTCACTTCAACAGCAGTTTTCATTGTATGCCGACTCAATAAAAATTTTCAATAAGCAGAAGTTTACCCTTCCGCCTTCTCCGCTTCAATCGTTTGCACGGCTTTTTACGCTTTTCGGGGCGCAAGCAACAAATGCCGTTAAAAAGGCCGTCTGAAAAACAGCATTTTCAGACGGCCTCAAAACCAAACGGACGGCCTGTAAAAAGCCGTCCGTTCCAATCAAGATTTTTATTCTGCTTTGCTCTGCTCCGCTTTCAGGCGTTTGCTGTACACGAGGGAAGTTAAAATCGAAGCGCCCAGAGCACCGAATACCACCGCCAGCGATACGGAAACGGGAATGTGTATCCAGTGCATAATCAGCATTTTGATACCGATAAAGCTCAATACAAACGCCAAACCGTAGTTCAGAAAAATAAAGCGATCGGCCATATCCGCCAGCAGGAAATACATCGCGCGCAGGCCGAGAATGGCGAAGATGTTGGAAGTGAGCACGATAAACGGATCGGTGGTTACGGCAAAAATCGCTGGAATGCTGTCCACCGCAAACACGACATCACTCAACTCCACCATAATCAGCACCAGCAACAGCGGCGTGGCGATACGCTTGCCGTTTTCCACGGTAAAGAATTTTTCACCGTCGAGCTGTTCGCTGACTTTGATGCGTTTTTTCAGCCATACCAACATTTTGTTATCGGCCATTTCCTGTTCATCATTATCGCCATCAGTGTGCTTAATCATTTTGATGCCGGTGTAAAGCAGGAATGCGCCGAAGAGGTACAATATCCATTGGAATTCGCTGACCAAAACAGCACCAATCGAAATCATAATTACGCGTAGCACAATCGCGCCGAATACGCCGTAAAGCAAAACGCGGTGCTGGTATTTCGCCGGTACTTTGAAATAGCTGAAAATCATCAGGAACACAAACAAATTGTCCACTGCCAGCGATTTTTCCAACACATAGCCGGTAAAATATTCCATTACCTTGGTTTTCGCCATTTCTTCGCCGTAGCTGCCGGAAAGCTCCCAATACAGCCAGCCGGCAAACAGGCAGGATACGCCAACCCACAATGCCGACCAAATCAACGCCTCTTTCGCGCTGACTTTATGCTCACCTGTTTTTTTCAACGACAGCATATCGATGCCGATCATCAGCAAGACGGCAATAAAAAACACGCCGTAAAACAACGGCGAGCCAATATTCGGTTCAATCATTTTCTTCTCTTTAATTTAATTGTAGAAAAATCCGCCGCTTCCTAGACGGAACGACGGCGGATTCTATCACGGCAAACAAAGCTTCCTGCTGTGCAAACACTTTTTTACACAGCCTTCTCAACCGAGATAAAACATCGTTTTCGCCAGCAGCACAATCAAAATCATCTGCACCAACACCGCCGTATGGATATAGCGCGACCACGCTTTGTTCATCGTACCTTTGCGGATTTTCGTTACCGCGATAACAAAATGCAGCAACACGCCGCAAGCCAGCAGAATTTTCAAGGCCAGCTGTATGCCGAATGCCGAAGCAGACGGATCGGCCAGCACAGGCAGCCAGCGCACCACCGCCATCGTAATGCCCGAGACGAATACGCCCAACACCACAAAGGGCATTACCTTCGCCGCCCGCCGTGCCACCGTTTGCTCCGCCTGCCGCCGCACTTCTTTCGGCAACGTGCCTTTGTGCAGCGCACTCAACACCAAAGCCTCGAAAAATACGCCGCCGACAAAAACCAGCGCGCAAAACAAATGCACAATATGCGCCAGTGCATAAGACGACATTGCCTTTCCCCCTAAAAATCAGCGCACCCGTGTATGGGATATTTCCACACCGCTTTTGATTTCACCGTAAAACGTATTGCTGCCCGAGCTGCTGCCTGAATAAGTGCTGCACGCAGCGAGCAAGCTGATTAAGATTGCGGATAAAATGGTTTTCATCGTTTTTCCTTCTGTTTTCAGACGGCCTTTGCAAGATTGAGGCCGTCTGAAAATAATGTTTTCGGAATGCTTTCTGATCGCCGATATAGGCTCTTCGCTCTGCTTAACACAGCAGCCGAACCGTTTTTCAGACGACCTCAGCCCTGCACGGCCATATTGTCGCGGTGCATCAGCTCTTCTTCGTTGACATAGCCGAGCTTGGCGGCAATTTCATCCGACGGCGTTTGCAGGATTTTTGCCGTTTCGGCACTGCTGTAATTGACCAAACCGCGTGCGATTTCGCGGCCTTCGGTGTTGAACACAGCAACCAGTTCGCCACGGTGAAAATGGCCGTCCACACGCACGCAGCCGACAGGCAGCAGGCTGCTGTTGCGCTCGACCAAAGCCCGCTCCGCGCCGCTGTCCACCGTAATCCGGCCGGCTTGCTGGATATGGCCGAGCAGCCATTGTTTCCGTGCCGCCACACGGCTTTGGCCGCTGGTAAACAGCGTTCCAATATGTTCGCCTTGCAACAGACGCAGCAACACATCGCGTTCACGGCCGGACGCAACCACGGTTGCCGCACCGCTCAACGCCGCCCGTTTGGCTGCGCGGACTTTGGTGTACATACCGCCTGTTCCTACACCCGTGCCTGCGCCGCCCGCCATTTTTTCCAGCTCGGGATGTTCGGCCTCGATTTCGCTGATAAACACCGCATTCGGATTGCTGCGCGGATCGCTGTCATACAAACCGCTTTGGTCGGTCAGGATAATCAGCGCATCGGCATCGGTTAAATTCGTTACCAATGCACCCAGCGTGTCGTTGTCGCCGAGTTTGATTTCATCGGTGGTTACCGTATCGTTTTCATTGATAATTGGTACGATGCCTTTTTCCAACAAGGTTTTCAGCGTACTGCGCGCATTTAGGTAGCGCGTGCGGTTGCTCATATCTTCGTGGGTCAGCAGGATTTGTGCGGTATGCACGCCGTGCGGACGGAACGCGGTTTCATACGCTTGCGCGATGCCCATTTGGCCGACTGCCGCCGCAGCCTGCAATTCGTTCAAGGCTTTCGGGCGTTTCGGCCAACCCAAGCGTTTGATGCCTTCGGCAATCGCGCCGCTGGACACAAACACCACATCTATGCCGCCGTTTTTCAGCGCAACAATCTGCTCCGCCCAACGGTTCAGCGCGGCTTGGTCGATACCCTGCCCCTCGGCCGTTACCAAGCTCGAACCGACTTTCACCACCACTAATTTGGCTTGTTGCAGCAAACTGCGGACTGCTCCCATTTTTTATTCTCCTGATGTTGTGCGGCATTCAACCGCTTACCGCCAAGGCCGTCTGAATATCCGGCCTTGTGAAAACTGCCGCCTAATCTTCCCGGCAACAGCTTCAAACCAGCCGGATTTTATTCCTTATTCCGTGCTGTCCAAAAATAGCGCACCACGAAACCGGGAAATGCCGCCACCAAATACAGGCAGGCAACGGTAACGTAAAACGCCCAACCTTGCGTATGTACCTGTCCGGCACGGCTTTCCAGCAGATACGCTAAGCCGAGCGTCAGCAGAAAACCAACAGCAATTTCCAGCAAATGATGGCCGATGTGCTTGGCGGCCAATTTTTTCAAGCCGAACAGTTTGCCAGTAGCAAACGGGGCATTGGCAAAAATCAGTGCCAATACAATGAGGATATACATAGAAGCAGTCATAATAAGCTTTCCGGAAACAGCGGTTTATCGGTCTGCAAACGGCCGGACAGGCCGTCTGAAAATACGCCTCGCAGCCTACTCAATACCACCGAAACAGCCGTCCGTTATTATCAGATAAATAATCTGCGGCATTATATATCAAGCCTGAGCGCGGTACATAACAAAGCCCCCTGAATGCAAGCAGCATTTCAGGGAGCTTGTGATTTCAAACCGTTTTTTTCAGACGGCCTTACAGGGTATGTTGCAAAGCACGCAGACACCAATCCATTACGCTTTGCGGCAATACGCCCCAAACCAGCAGCAATACGGCGTTTACAGACAACAGGACTTTCGCACCCATACTGCTTTCCGGCAGGCTCTCGCGCTCGGCTGTGTCGAAATAAATCGCTTTAACCACTCGCAGATAGTAGAACGCGCCGACCAAGCTCATAATCACGGCAAATACCGACAGCCAGATATAGCCTTCGCCCAACAATGCTTTAATCACGCTGAATTTGGCGTAAAAACCCATCAGCGGCGGAATGCCGGCCATACTGAACATTACCAGCAGCATCAGGAAAGCATACCAAGCATTACGCTGGTTCAAACCGGCCAAGTCGCTGACGTTTTCGCATTCGTGGTTTTCATCGGACAACAGCATCAAAATACCGAAGCCTACCAAACCCATCAGAACATAAGTCAGCGCGTAGTACAGCGCGGAGGCATAGCCCAATGTACCGCCCATAAAGGCCAGCATAATGAAGCCCATATGGGAAATGGTCGAATAGGCCAGCATACGTTTGATATTGGTCTGCATAATCGCAGCCAAGTTACCCACCAGCAACGATACAACAGCCAAAATCGCCAGCATTTGCGACCAATCGCCTGCTTCCGTACCCAAAGCGTTTACCAAAATGCGGTAAGTAAAGGCAACGGCAGCAATTTTCGGCGCACTGCCGACAAAAGCAGCAACCGAAGTCGGCGCACCTTGATACACATCAGGCACCCACATATGGAAAGGTACTGCACCCAATTTAAAGGCAATCGCCACCAGAACAAATACCAAGCCGAGTTTCAACAACCAAGGATTGTCGGAACCGCTGTGCGCCTGTGCCAATACGGTAGCGAAGTCCAGAGAACCGGTTGCACCGTAAACCAGAGAAATACCGTAAAGCAGTAAGCCGGAAGCCAGCGCACCCAATACAAAATATTTCAAAGCCGCTTCGGCCGCATTAGCTGCATCACGACGCAATGCAATCATTGCATAAAGCGAGAGCGACAACAGTTCCAAACCGATATAAGCAGTCAGGAAGTGACCCGCACTGGCCATCACGCCCATACCGATCAACGCAAACAGCGACAAAGTATAAAACTCGCCTTTGAAAATACCGCGCAGCTGGTTATACGGACGGGCATAAACAAACAAAGCAAATACTGCGCCATACATTACCATTTTAGCAGTTTGGGAAAGGCCGTCTGAAAGATACATACCGCTGAATGTGGATACGCTTTCGTTCGTCCAAACCAAAGCTTGCGTTACGGCAGTCAAAACAACCGCCAGCAGGCTCAAATAGTGGGTAATGTAACGCCGGCCTTCGTCCAGCCACAAATCCACCAGCAACACCACGCCCAGTGCCGACAGCAAAACAATCTCAGGCATGGCGGGGATTAAGTTCAAATCATTCCAGTTCATTCACACACCTCAAATTTTGCTTTGCGCCACTTGGGCAATCAAATCGTTGGCCGCCTGATGAATTACTTCGATAAACGGCTGCGGCCACAAGCCCATACCGAGCACAGCGAAAGCCAAAACAGCCAATACAGCAAACTCTCGGCAGTTGATGTCTTTCAGCTCTTTCACTTCCGGATTGGTAATTTCACCGAAGATGGTGCGTTTGTACATCCACAAAGTGTAGGCTGCGCCGAAAATCAGCGTCAGGGCGGCAAGTGCGCCGATAAACAGGTTGTAACGGGTTGCACCCATAATCACCATAAATTCGCCAACGAAACCAGAAGTAGCAGGCAAACCGGCATTGGCCATTGCAAACAGCATCATAAAGGCCGCGAATTTCGGCATCACATTCACGACACCGCCGTAATCAGCGATATTGCGCGTGTGCAGGCGGTCGTACATTACACCAATACACATAAACATTGCGGCGGAAACAAAACCGTGCGAAATCATCTGCATAATCGCACCTTTCAGCGCCCAAGGTTCCAACATATTGCCGGCATCGCCGATAAACAGGAAGAAACCCAAGGTAACAAAACCCATATGGCTGATGGAAGAATAAGCCACCAGTTTTTTCATATCGGTCTGCACCAAAGCCACCATACCGATGTAAATCACCGCAATCAGGCTCAATACGATAACCGCAGGAGCGAAATAACGAGAAGCATCAGGCGCAATCGGCAGAATGAAACGCAAGAAACCGTACGCACCGATTTTCAGCGTAATCGCCGCCAGCACCATCGAACCGCCGGTCGGGGCTTCAACGTGCGCATCTGGCAGCCAAGTATGCACAGGGAACATCGGCACTTTCACGGCAAACGACAGGAAGAATGCGATGAACAGGAGCTGCTGGATACCCAACGGAATCTGTTTCAGATTTTGGAAATCGGTAATCGCAAAGCTGCCGCCGGTTTGATAAGACAGGTAAACCATTGCAACCAGCATCAGCAGAGAGCCGAGCAAGGTGTAGAGGAACAGCTTAACGGAAGCGTACACACGGCGCGGGCCGCCCCACATACCGATAATCAGATACAGCGGAATCAGCATACCTTCGAAGAACACGTAGAACAAAATCGCGTCCATCGCAGCAAATGCGCCGTTAATCAAACCCGACATAATCAGGAAAGCCGCCATATACTGCGCCGCGCGTTTCTGAATCACTTCCCAGCCTGCCAGCACCACCATCAAAGTGATAAAGGCATTCAGGATGATGAACAGCACGGAGATGCCGTCCACACCCAAAGCGTAGTTGATGTTCAGCGAAGGAATCCATTCATAGAATTCCACGAATTGGTAGCCGCCGCTCAAACGGTTGAAACCGGTAAATAAAGGCAGCGTAACCAAGAAACCGGCCAAGGCACCGATAAAGGCCAAGATGCGCGCCAACGGAGCACGGCTGTCTGATCCTGTTGCCAAGACCAGCACACCCGCAAGAACCGGCACCCAAATTGCCCAGCTCAATAAATGATTTAAAAACATAGTGATAACCTGTTTTCCGAATATAAATTCTTGCCTTTATTTAACGAACAAGCCCCAGAAGAAGGTCAGCAGCAAGGCCAATACGCCGAACACCATAAAGGCGGCATAAGTGTAGATAAAGCCTGTCTGCATCTTGCGGACTTGTGCGGCGACTGCACCGACCAACTTGGCCGAGCCGTTTACCAAAGCGTTGTCGATAAACATCGTGTCGCATACTTTCCAGAAGAAAGTACCCAATGCACGGCTGCCTTTGGCAAACACGTTGAAGTAAATGGTATCCAAGAAGTATTTGTTTTCCAGCAGCTTGTATACCGGGCTGAATGCAGCTGCAATTTTCGCAGGCAGGTGCGATGCTTTAACATACAGGAACCAAGCAGCAACCACACCGGCAATCGCCAAGTACAGCACAGGCGTGTGCAGGCTGTGGGCAACCATTGCCAGCGGACCGTGGAACTCTTCTTTCAGCACAGCCATTGTCGGATGGGCGGCGGTATCAACGTAAATTACGTCTTTGAAGAAGTCGCCGTACAGCATCGGTTCAATCGCGATGTAGCCGATAATGACAGACGGAATGGCCAGCAGAACCAGAGGCAGCGTTACCACCCAAGGGCTTTCGTGCGGATTGTCGTTTTTACCCAAGCCGTGATGATGACCGTCGTCGTGGCCGTCTGAATGGTGATGCTCGATTTCACGCCATTTTTCTTTGCCATGGAATACCATAAAGTATTGGCGGAAAGCATAGAAGGCAGTAACGAACACGCTGGCCAACACGGCGAAGTAAGCAAAACCGCTGCCCGGCAGGGTGCTGGCATGTGCCGCTTCGATAATCGAATCTTTGGAATAGAAACCTGCAAAGAACGGCGTACCGATCAGCGACAGATTACCGATCAGCATCGTAACCCAGGTAATCGGCATATATTTTTTCAGATTACCCATATGACGCATATCTTGGTCGTGATGCATACCGATGATGGCACTGCCGGCAGCCAAGAACAGCAAGGCTTTAAAGAAAGCGTGCGTCATAACGTGGAACATCGCAATCGAATAAGCAGACGCGCCCAGTGCAACAGTCATATAACCCAGTTGCGACAGAGTAGAATATGCCACCACGCGTTTGATATCGTTTTGGATCGTACCCAAGAAGCCCATAAACAGCGCAGTAATCGCACCGATGACCATAATCACCGACAAGGCTGTAGTACTCAATTCGTACATCGGAGACATACGCGACACCATAAACAGACCGGCCGTTACCATTGTTGCTGCGTGAATCAGTGCAGAAATCGGGGTCGGGCCTTCCATTGAGTCCGGCAGCCAAACGTGCAGCGGGAATTGGGCTGATTTACCCATTGCGCCGACAAACAGCAGCAAGCAGGTCAAGGTAATCAAATCGATGCCGCCCAAAGTCATACCGACTACATTCGGCAGATTGGCAAATACGTCTTGGTAACGCAGACTGCCGCCGAAGTAGGCCAACACCAAGCCGATACCCAAGATAAAGCCGAAGTCGCCGACACGGTTAACCAAGAACGCTTTCAGGTTGGCGAAAATCGCGCTGTCGCGTTTGAAGTAGAAACCGATCAACAGGTAAGACACCAAGCCCACTGCTTCCCAGCCGAAGAACAGCTGGATGAAGTTGTTGGACATAATCAGCATCAGCATCGAGAAGGTAAACAGCGAGATGTAGCTGAAAAAGCGTTGATAACCGACTTTTTCGTCGTGCATATAGCCGATGGTGTAAATATGAACCATCAGCGATACGCTGGTAACCACTACCATCATCATCGCGGTCAAAGTGTCCACCAAGAAGCCGACAGAGAAGTCGATACCGCCCATTGTCAGCCAAGTGTAAACATTCTCGTCAAACTTGCTCCGGCTGCCGTTGATAAAACCGTACAGCACAAAGGCCGACAACACAGCGGAAATGGCAACGCCGAGAATAGTAATGCTGTGCGCACCGGCGCGGCCGATTTTATTGCCGAACAAACCGGCAATAACCGAGCCTGCCAGCGGCAGCAAGGCAATCGTCAGATATAAAGTCATATCGCTCATTCTTTTTCTTCTCCCGATCAGCCTTTCAAGTTATTCAAATCGGCCACATTGATGGTTTGTCGGTTACGGAATACCAACACCATAATAGCCAAACCGATAGCGGATTCCGCTGCGGCAACAGTCAATACGAAGAATACGAAAATCTGACCGGCCGTATCGCCCAAGTATTGCGAGAAAGCGATAAAGTTGAAATTTACCGCCAACAGCATCAATTCGATGGACATCAACAAAACCAGCACGTTTTTGCGGTTCATAAAGATACCCATTGCGCTGATACCGAACAGCAGAGCCGCCAATACCAAGTAATGCGTTATCGTAATCATACTTTATCCTCCTCTGCGGCTTCGGCAGGATTTTCAGACGGCACTTGTACCGCGCTTTCCATTTTCACCATACGCATACGGCCGTGTTTCGCATCAACTTTAACCTGATCGGCAGGATTGATGTATTTCGGATTAACCGTTTTGCGGTGTACCAACGCAATCGCCGCAACCATACCGAGTACCAGCAGCACAGCAGCCAACTCGAACGGCAGCAGATAAGTGGTATAGATTTGTTTACCCAAATCGCGCACATTACTGTAATCGGCCGGAATGTCTTTCATCTCGCCGAATGCTGCCAGATTGGTATCCGGAGCCAGCAAGACCATAATCAGCACAACCGCCATCAGAATGCCGACCACAAACGCCACCGGCGCATTGCGCCAGAAACCGGCACGCATTTCTTCGATGTCGATGTTCAGCATCATCACGACAAACAGGAACAGCACCATTACCGCACCGACATACACGACAACCAGTGTAATGCCCAAGAACTCGGCCTGCATCAGCATCCAAATCACGGCACTGATACAGAACGTCAGCACCAGATACAGCGCAGCGTGCACAGGGTTTTTAGAGGTAACGGTTTTTACCGCGCCAAACAGCACGATGGCCGCCAGAATGTAGAACAGAATTAAAGAAAAAGTCATCATCTGCTCCTTTATCAACGGTACGGCGCATCGGCCGCTTTGCGTTTGGCGATTTCTTCTTCGTATTTATCGCCAACGGCCAACAACATAGGTTTGGTGAAATGCAAATCGCCGCGTTTTTCGCCGTGGTATTCCAAAATATGGGTTTCCACAATGGCATCGACCGGACAAGCCTCTTCGCAGAAACCGCAGAAGATACACTTGGTCAAATCGATATCGTAGCGCGTGGTGCGACGGGTACCGTCTTCACGCTCTTCCGATTCGATGTTAATCGCCATTGCCGGACAAACGGCTTCGCACAATTTACAGGCAATACAACGCTCTTCGCCGTTCGGATAACGGCGTTGGGCGTGCAGGCCGCGGAAACGTACCGACTGAGGCGTTTTTTCCTCAGGGAACATAATGGTTTCTTTGCGGGCGAAAAAGTTTTTGAGCGTTACGCCCATACCTTTTACCAATTCGCCCAGCAGAAAGGTTTTTACTAAATTAGCCATAATTCACTCCCTCGCTTGGGGATGTTCTCGCTTGGTTCAACATATTTTCAATCTGTTTGATTTAAAACCGGTTTGCCTTGTCAGGCCGTCTGAAAACAAGGCACTACGCTGCTCTCTCTATATTATATATAGATATTTTCAGACGGCCTCGGAGCTTTTAATTCCACAAAGACAGCGGAGTCGCCATCCACAAGCCCAATACGGCGATGCAGATAAAGCCTACCGGAATCAGCACTTTCCAGCCCAAACGCATAATTTGGTCGTAACGGTAGCGCGGGAAAGTAGCACGAATCCACAAGTAGCCGTACAGAATGAAGGCCATTTTCAGGAACATCCAGAACGCGCTAGGCGCACCGATAAAGCCCCAGCTTTGCGGGAATGGAGACAACCAGCCGCCCAAGAACATAATGGCAGTCAGTGCACCGATCAAAATCATAAAGATGTATTCGGCCAAGAAGAACAAGGCGAAAGCGAAGCCGGAGTATTCAACGTGGAAACCGGCTACGATTTCAGACTCACCCTCTGCCACGTCAAACGGCGCACGGTTGGTTTCGGCAACGGCGGAAATCAGATAAACGATAAACACCGGGAACAAGGTAAACCAGTTCCAAGAGAAAATCGAACCGCCTGCAATACCGGTTGCCTGAGCTGCAACGATTTCTTTGAAATTCAAGCTGCCGGACACCATAATCACGCACACTAAAGCAGCACTCATTGCGATTTCGTAAGAAATGGTTTGCGCAGAAGAACGCATCGCACCCAAGAACGAGTATTTGGAGTTGGAAGCCCAACCGGCAATAATCACGCCGTACACCGACAATGAAGTAATCATCAGGATAAACAGCAAGCCGGCATCCACATTGGTCAGCAGCCATTCTTCGTTGAACGGAATCACCGCCCAAGCGGCAAATGCCGGAGCCAGCGACATCATCGGACCGATGTAGAACAACGCTTTATTGGAAGCCGAAGGTCGGGTAACCTCTTTGAACAACAGCTTCAATACGTCGGCAAACGGCTGAATCAGACCGAACGGACCGGTTACGTTCGGGCCGACGCGCAGCTGCATATAACCGATCACTTTACGTTCGAAATAGGTCAGATAGGCCACAGTCAGAATCAGCGGCAGCAGGATGATGACGATTTTCACCAAAATCGAAACCACCAAGCCGATGCTGTTACCGATTTCGCCCAAGCCCAAGCCTGAGGCAAACAGTGTTTGGAACCACTCTTGCATAATTACGCTCCTGCCAGTTCGATGGTGTTCATCAACGCACCCAATACTGCATTGTCATTATGCAGCGGCAGGTACACCACATTCAGCGGCAGGCTGTCATCGGCCTGAACCGTTACTTTCACTTCGCCGCCGTCCTGACGCGCCAGCACTTCTTGGCCGTCTGAAAAACCGAGCGCAGCCAGTGTTTGCGGATTCAAGCGCGCAGCAGGCGTTTGCGCGTGCGAAGTCGCTTGCAGCGGTGCTGAACGGCGTGCAATTGCATCGGTGTGGTAAATACCGACACCGCCGACACGCAGCAGACGGCCGCCCTTAACAGCATTCACGTTCAGCGCAGCTTCGTTGTTCAGCTTGGCAGCAACAGCATCGGCATTAACTGCTTCGGCCAATACTTGCTCGCTGGCCGTGTAATCAAAGCCGTTCAGCTCGAACACATTGCCCAAAACGCGCAGTACTTTCCATAACGGACGGCTTTCGCCCAAACCTTTTACCACACCGTGGAAAGATTGCAGACGGCCTTCCATATTGATGAAGCTGCCGGAAGTTTCGGTAAACGGCGCAATCGGCAACATAATGTCGCATACTTCGCGCAGCGTTTCGCTTTCAAATGCGGTAAACGCCATTACGCTTTGTGCCTGTTTCAACACGGCAACGGCTTTCGCACCGTTTACGGTATCGATTTCCGGCTCTACGTTCAGCAGCAATACCGCTTTTTTCGGTGCAGCCAGCATCTCGGCTACGTTCTCACCGCTGTTTACAGCCAAAACGTCTGCGCCCACACTGTTTGCAGCTTGCGGCAATACGCCCAGTTTCGCGCCGGTTGCATCAGCCAAACGTTGTGCCGCTGCATAAACGGCAGCGTAATCGGCATAGTTTTGCGCTTCCGCACCCAAAATCACGGCTGCGGTTTCGGCATTTTTCAGGCTTGCGCCCAAACCGTTTTCCACATCATCGGCAGCGGCATTCAAACGCGCAGCCCATTCGTCGGGATGCAGCACTTCGTGTGCGGCCAAAGGCATATAAAGTTTTTCTTTATTGGAAGCCAATACGCTGATTTTGCTGCCGGCTTTCGCAGAACCGCGCAAGCGCGCTGTCAGCAGCGGCTGCTCTTTACGCAGATTCGCGCCGATAACCAAAACGGCTTCGCTGTCGCCCAAAGCCTGAATGCTTTGACCGAGCCAGGCGGCACCTTTGAGGCCGTCTGAAACACGCTTGTCCTGCTCGCGCAAACGGGTAGAGAAGTGCTTGATACCCAAACCGGCGGCCAGTTTCTTCGCCAGATACAGCTCTTCTACGGTATTCATCGGGTTCGCCCAAATACCGATTTGTTCTTTGCCGTCTTCTTTGCCGATGCAGTCCAAAGTTTTACGGACATATTCCAAAGCGGTCGGCCAATCAACATCGTGCCATTCGCCGCCGTTTTTGATTTTCGGCTTTTTCAGACGGCTTGCATGATACAGGCCTTCATACGCGAAACGGTCGCGGTCGGCCAGCCAGCATTCGTTGATGGCTTCGTTTTCCAAAGGCAGAATGCGGCGCACGGTATGGTCTTTTGTTTGGACAATCAGATTGCTGCCCAACGCATCGTGTGCAGAGATGGATTTGCGGCGGCTCAATTCCCAAGAACGGGCATCGTAGCGGAACGGCTTGCTGGTCAGCGCGCCGACCGGACACAAATCAATCACGTTGCCCGACAATTCGGTTTCAACCGCTTTGCCGACAAACGGCATAATCTCGGAGAACTCGCCGCGGTTGGCCATTGCGATTTCCTGAATACCGGCGATTTCTTCGGTAAAACGTACGCAACGAGTACAGTGGATACAGCGGCTCATTTCCTCTGCAGAAACCAGCGGGCCCATATCTTTGCCTTCGACTGCACGTTTGACTTCGCGGTAGCGGCTGTCGCTTTTGCCGTAGCCCATCGACAAGTCTTGCAGCTGGCATTCGCCCGCTTGGTCGCAAATCGGGCAATCCAGCGGATGGTTGATAAGCAGAAACTCCATCACACCTTCTTGCGCCTGTTTGGCTTTCGGCGAATGGGTATGCACCACCATACCGTCGGTTACCGGCGTAGCGCAGGCCGGCAGCGGCTTCGGTGCTTTCTCAACTTCGACCAAGCACATACGGCAGTTGGCCGCGATGGACAGTTTTTTGTGGTAGCAGAAGTGCGGAATATAGGTTCCGAGCTTGTGTGCCGCTTCCATTACGGTTGCACCTTGCTCGACCGTTACTTCTTTACCGTCGATTTGAATTTGTAACATGGTTTTTTCCTAGTTACGGATCTTATAAATTCTGGAATTGGTTTGGCTGCCGAGGCCGTCTGAAAAAACAGATAGATTTGTCAGGCGGCTGCTTTCAGCAGTTGCACGGCAGGAAAGACCGTCTTTGGGTTGTTTTTCAGACGGCCTGCCCGCCTTTTAACACCATTTGTGCTCGCGCATCGGCTTGCCGTGTTCGATATAATGCTCGAACTCGTGGCGGAAATGCTTGGTAAAGCTGCGCACCGGGAACACTGCGGCATCGGCCAAAGCGCAGATGGTGCGGCCGGCCATATTGTTGCCGATGGAATCCAGCAGCTCCAAGTCTTCCTTGCGGCCTTTGCCGGTAGCGATGCGGTGGACGATGCGGTAGAGCCAGCCCGTACCTTCGCGGCAAGGCGTACATTGGCCGCAAGACTCTTCGTAGTAGAAGTAGCTCAAACGCTCCAAGGCTTTTACCATACACACGTCTTGGTCCATTACGATCACTGCGCCTGAGCCGAGCATCGACCCCGCCTTGGCAATCGCATCGTAATCCATCGTCAGCGACATCATAATGTCGGCAGGCAGAACCGGCGCGGAAGAGCCGCCCGGAATCACTGCTTTCAGCTTTTTGCCGTCTTTCATACCGCCGGCCATTTCCAGCAGCTCGGCAAACGGCGTACCTAGAGGGACTTCGTAGTTACCCGGACGCTCAACGTGGCCGGAAATCGAGAACAGCTTGGTACCGCCTGCGTTTTCAATGCCTTTGTCAGCAAAGGCTTTGCCGCCGTCGCGGATAATGAACGGCACGGAAGCGAAAGTTTCGGTGTTGTTGATGGTGGTCGGCTTGCCATACAGACCGAAAGAAGCTGGGAAAGGCGGCTTGAAACGTGGCTGGCCTTTTTTGCCCTCCAGCGACTCCAACAGCGCGGTTTCTTCACCGCAAATGTAGGCACCGTAACCGTGATGGGCAAACAGTTCGAAATCGAAGCCTGTACCCATAATGTTTTTGCCCAAAAAGCCGGCTTCGCGTGCCTCAGCCAAAGCCTCTTCAAAGCGTTTGAAACCTTCGAAAATCTCGCCGTGGATATAGTTATAGCCAGCTTCCGCGCCCATTGCATAACCGGCGATAATCATCCCTTCAATCAGCGCGTGCGGATTGAAATTGATAATATCGCGGTCTTTGAATGTACCCGGCTCACCCTCGTCCGTATTGCAGACAACGTATTTCGCACCCGGGAACGAACGCGGCATAAAGCTCCATTTCAAACCGGTCGGGAAACCTGCACCGCCGCGGCCGCGCAAACCGGAAGCTTTCACTTCGGCAATCACGTCGTCCTGAGAGATTTTCTCGGTCAGGATTTTACGCAGCGCCTGATAGCCGCCGCGCGCCTGATATTCGGCCAAAGTCCAACATTTGTGCGAATGCGTATCCACACCGTCAAAAATGACACCTGAATGATAAATCGCCATATCAGTTCAACTCCGCCAATTTTTTCTCAATGGCCTCTTCGGTCATAAAGCTGCACATTTTGTGGTTGTCGATCAGCATTACCGGCGCATCGCCACAGGCACCCATACACTCGCCTTCAACCAAAGTATATTTGCCGTCGGCAGTGGTTTCGCCGTAGCCGATACCCAATTTCTTTTTCAGGTATTCGCCGGCGTGTACGCCGCCGCGCAGAGCGCAAGGCAGGTTGGTGCAGACCGTCAGCTTGTATTTGCCGACCGGTTGCAGGTCGTACATATTGTAGAACGTAGCCACTTCGTAAGCTGCAGCCGGTGCGATGCCGATATAGTCGGCAACGAATTCGATGGTTTCAGGCGACAGCCAGCGCAATTCGGTTTGCGCGATACGCAATGCACCCATTACCGCCGAACGGCGTTGGTCGGCAGGATATTTCGCCAGCTCTACATCAATTTGTTTTAAAGATTCAGCAGATAACATTAGCGGTCAACCTCCCCGAATACGATGTCTTGCGTACCGATAATGGCCACCACGTCGGCCAGCATATGGCCGCGTGCCATTTCGTCCATACCTTGCAGGTGGGCAAAGCCCGGTGCGCGGATTTTCAGGCGGTACGGCTTGTTGGCGCCGTCTGAAATCATATAAATGCCGAACTCGCCTTTCGGGTGTTCGACGGCAGAATAGGTTTCACCCTCGGGAACGTGCATACCTTCGGTAAACAGTTTGAAGTGGTGAATCAAATCTTCCATACCGGTTTTGATTTCGGTACGTTTCGGCGGCGCGAATTTATGATTGTCGGTAATAACCGGACCCGGGTTCGCACGCAGCCACTGTACGCACTGCTTGATGATGCGGTTCGACTCGCGCATTTCGGCGATACGGCAGAGGTAACGGTCATAACAGTCGCCGTTCACACCGACCGGAATATCGAAATCGACTTTGTCGTAAGCATCGTAAGGCGTTTTCTTACGGATATCCCATTCGATACCGGAACCGCGCAGCATTACGCCGGTAAAGCCTTTTTGCAGCGCACGCTCCGGAGACACGACGCCGATGCCGACAGTACGCTGTTTCCAGATACGGTTGTCGGTCAGCAGGCTTTCGTATTCGTCCACACAGCCGGGGAAGCGCTCGGTAAAGGCTTCGATAAAGTCCAGCATCGTACCTTCGCGCGATTCGTTCAATTTTTTCAGCACTTTGGCATTGCGGAATTTGCTGGATTCGTATTTCGGCATAAAGTCCGGCAAATCGCGGTACACACCACCCGGGCGGAAATAAGCCGCGTGCATACGGGCGCCCGAAACGGCCTCATACAAATCCATCAGCTCTTCACGCTCGCGGAATGCGTACAGGAACACAGTCATCGCACCGATATCCAAGGCGTGCGCACCGATACCCATCAAGTGGTTCAGGATACGGGTAACTTCTGCAAACATTACGCGGATGTATTTAGCACGCTCGGGAACGTGGATATTCGCCAGCTTTTCCACTGCCAGGCAGTATGCCTGTTCGTTACACATCATAGACACATAGTCCAGACGGTCCATATACGGCAGGGCTTGTAGATAGGTGCGGGTTTCCGCCAATTTTTCGGTACCGCGGTGCAAAAGGCCGATATGCGGGTCGGCACGGACGATGGTTTCGCCGTCCAGCTCCAACACCATACGCAATACACCGTGCGCCGCAGGGTGTTGCGGACCGAAGTTAATCGTGTAATTTCGTAATTTATTAGCCACCGAAGTTCTCCTCACGGACAATGCGCGGCGTAATTTCGCGCGGCTCAATGCTTACCGGCTGGTAAACAACGCGTTTTTCTTCTTCGTCGTAACGCATTTCAACATAGCCGGAAATCGGGAAATCTTTACGGAACGGATGGCCGACAAAACCGTAATCGGTCAAGATACGGCGCAAATCCGGGTGGTTGTTGAACATAATGCCGTACAAATCGTAGGCTTCGCGCTCATACCAATCCGCACTGTTGTAAAGCTCGGTAACGGTTTCCACCACCGGAAAATCATCGTTGTCCACCCACACCCGCACGCGGATACGCTGGTTGTTTTTAACTGAAACCAGCTGGCTCACCACCGCAAAACGCTTGCCTTTCCAAGGCTGGTTTTTATAGGTACTGTAATCCACGCCGCACAAATCAATCAGCGACTCAAAGTGCAAATCTTCGTGATCGCGCAGCAGAGTCATCACATCGATATAGTTGTCGGCAGCACATTCAACGGTTACTTCATCCAAAGCCAGAATTACTTCGGATGCTTTGTCGCCCAATACATTTTGAGCGGCTTCCTGCAAATCGATTACATGCATCGCTCACTCCTTAATTTCGGGCAATCGTGCAGGTGCGCTTGATTTTGCCCTGCAACTGAATCAAACCGTAAATCAGCGCCTCGGCAGTCGGCGGACAGCCCGGCACATACACATCAACCGGCACAATGCGGTCGCAACCGCGCACTACCGAATAAGAATAGTGGTAGTAACCGCCGCCGTTGGCACACGAACCCATCGACAATACCCAACGCGGTTCGGCCATTTGGTCGTACACCCGACGCAGCGCCGGTGCCATTTTGTTACACAGCGTACCGGCCACAATCATCAAATCCGATTGACGCGGAGACGGACGGAAAATGATGCCGAAGCGGTCGAGGTCGTAACGCGACGCACCGGCCTGCATCATTTCCACTGCGCAGCAGGCCAAGCCGAAAGTAACCGGCCAGAGCGAACCTGTACGCACATAGTTCAACACCGTATCCGCGCTGGCGGTTACGAAGCCTTTATTCAAAACGCCTTCTATTCCCATTCCAGCGCACCTTTTTTCCATTCGTAAATAAAGCCCACCGTCAGCACGACGATGAATACAAACATCGACCAGAAAGCGAAGCCACCGGTTTCCGCGAGCAGCTCTTTAAAGACTACCGCCCAAGGAATCATAAACGCCACTTCCAAGTCAAACAGGATAAACAGAATCGCCACCAAGTAATAACGCACGTCGAACTTCATACGCGCGTTTTCAAACGCCTCGAAACCGCACTCAAAGGGCGCGTCTTTCTCGGCATAGTGGCGCTTCGGACCCAAAATCGTTCCCAAAAGCAGGAATACGATACCTGCGACCAAACCGATCAGCAGAAATATCAAGACGGGAAAATAGTTTGCCAACATAGCTGTTGCACCTACACAAATTAACGTAAATAGTTAAGAGTAAATCTTCCGCATTGTACCGAAATTTGCGTTTCAGTTAAAGCAGGCAAGGCAAAATTCTGCGAAAAAATCCAATAAATTCAATTATTAGATGATAACAATTATCATTTGATAGCTTTAAAACAGCGCTTAAAGGGCAAGACAAGGCCGTCTGAAAAAACCGTTTTGCAGACATAAATTTTACCGTATGAAAGAAAGTTTAACGGTTTCTTAACAAAGACGGCTGCGCGAACTGCTTGTTTTTGTTAGACAGCTTGCGCAGCCGGAGAAAAGAGCGGGAAAGCGTTTCGCCATAAGCCGATAAAGCAGCTGTATTTTGATTACATCTTTTTCTGCCTGCGGGCAAAGAGGTTTTGAAACCTTGTTTTCAGACGGCCTTCCACCTGCCGGAAATCAAGCGGATATGTTTTTTTGGAACAGATACACCGGTACAGATAGCGGTTCCGCCGCCGTTAAAATCAAAAGGCCGTCTGAAAAACGAAATCAAACA
Organism: Neisseria sp.; assembly: GCA_030532645.1. GTDB lineage: Bacteria > Pseudomonadota > Gammaproteobacteria > Burkholderiales > Neisseriaceae > Neisseria. The sequence continues at coordinate 53,707 of JAUNKU010000001.1, forward strand.
CGTTTTTCAGACGGCCTCAGCCATTCATATTCAATTTTCGAAAAACTCAGAAAGAACTACGCTTCTTCCTGTAAAAATCCGCCGCTCTGGCGCGACCACAGTTTGGCATACAAGCCGTTTGCCGCCAGCAGCTCGGCGTGCGTCCCCTCTTCCACAATGCGGCCTTGATCCAACACAATCAGGCGGTCCATTGCGGCGATGGTGGACAAACGGTGGGCGATGGCGATAACGGTTTTGTTCTCCATCATTTTATCCAAACTTTCCTGAATGGCGGCTTCCACTTCGGAATCCAGCGCACTGGTTGCTTCGTCCAAAATCAAAATCGGCGCATCTTTCAGCATCACACGCGCAATGGCAATGCGTTGGCGCTGGCCGCCGGACAGTTTCACGCCGCGCTCGCCGACGTGGGCATCATAGCCGCGGCGGCCTTTGGCATCAGACAAATCGGGAATAAATCCGGCCGCTTCAGCACGTTCGGCAGCTTTCATCATTTCCGCCTCGCCCGCCTCCGGACGGCCGTACACGATATTGTCGCGCACGGAACGGTGCAGCAGGCCGGTATCCTGCGTGACCAAACCGATTTGCGCGCGCAGGCTTTCCTGCGTGACGTCGCGCACATTTTGGCCGTCAATCGTGATTTTGCCGCTTTGCGGATCGTAAAAACGCAGCAGCAGATTGACGATGGTGGATTTACCCGCGCCGCTGCGCCCGATCAGGCCGACTTTCTCGCCGGCTTTGATGTTGAGATTGAAACCGTCCAGCAGCACCCTGCCCGATTCGTAAGCAAAGCCGACATTGTCAAAACAGATTCGGCCGTCTGAAACCTGCAAAGGCAGTGCGGCGGCGCGGTCGGTAACGGTTTGGCGCTTCGACAGCGTTTCCATACCGTCGTTTACCGTGCCGATGTTTTCAAACAAACGCGCCGATTCCCACATAATGTATTGCGACAAACCGTTTACGCGCAAAGCCATCGCCGTTGCAGTCGCCACTGCACCCACACCCACTTCGCCCTGCTGCCACAGCCAAATACCGAGCGCGGCCGTACTGAATGTCAGCGCGGTATTGATAAAGAAACAGATGGAATCAAGCGTAGTAGCCAAGCGCATTTGCGCGTGTACCGTAACCATAAATTCCTGCATCGACTGCTTGGCATACGCCGCCTCGCGCGCGCCGTGGGAAAACAGCTTGACGGTTGCAATATTGGCATAAGCATCGGTTACGCGCCCCGACATCAGGCTGCGCGCATCAGCCTGCCGCTGCGCGGTTTCAGCCAAACGTGGAATCACGATTTTCATCGTTGTGCCGAATGCCATTATCCACAATGCAAACGGCAGCAGCAGCCAAGCATCGAATGCCGCCAAAATCACGCCGGAAGTTAAAAAATACACCAGCACATAAACCGCCATATCCGCCAGCGTCATCACCGTATCGCGTACCGCCAAGGCCGTCTGCATCACTTTGGCCGATACCCGTCCGGCAAATTCGTCCTGATAAAACGCCAGCGACTGCCCCAACATCAAACGGTGGAAATTCCAACGCAAACGCATCGGAAA
>JAUNKU010000058.1 GCA_030532645.1 Neisseria sp.
CGCTTGGTTTGAATGTTTCGCTTGGGTTTAACTTTCCCCAAAATCCGGGTTCGCTTTGATTTTTCTTACTCTGCTGCAAAATTGCGGATATCAAACACGGTTTCACTGCCAAAATCAGGTGAAACGATAAAGGCGGCAATTTTTTCCGCTGTCTGCTGCGCAGACGCCAGCTGCCCTTCGCTGTGCAGTTTTCGGAAAGTTTCCAGCAAAGGAAAATCGTCGGCATTGCCTGCACGGATTTGCTGCTGCATCTGCGTATCGACTACGCCCGGAGCAAGCGAAACAATACGGACTTTCGGATGCGCTTCGGCGGCAATCACGCGTGCGTGCTGGTCGAGCGCGGCTTTGCACGCGCCGTACACGCTCCAAGCCGGATAAGCTTTGCGCCCTGCACCGCTGGAAATATGCACGATGTCCAGCGTTTGCAGGCCGTCTGAAATTCCGCTTGCCGCACACTCCTGCTGCCAAGTAATGAACGCATCGGCCAGCATCAGCGGTGCGGCAATATTCAAGGCTACCGCTTGCGCGGTTTCCTGCCAGCCGCTGCGTCCGGCAAGCCGGCTCGGTGCAAGCGTGCCGGCATTATTGATTAACACCAACCGCGCCGCTGTTTTGCAGCGCGTTTGAAAATCCGGATTGCCCAACAAGCTGCTTACCGCCTGAGCATCGGCCAAATCAACAATATATTCGTGCAGCTCCTGAGTGTTTGCCTGTTCAGACGGCCATTTACGGCGCGAAATGCCGATAACGCCTGCTCCGGCAGCCAGATAATGTTCAGCCAAAGCTTTGCCCAAACCGCTGCTGTGGCCGGTAATGACAAATAGGTTTTTACTATCCATAAGCATCGGAAAAATATCGGGAAACAAAAATAAGGCCGTCTGAAAACGCAGGTTTTGCCAAACAGCCCCTGTTTTCAGACGGCCTGCAGTTCAGCCTACGCGGTAAAACGCCAAGCTGCCCAGCAGGTTCGGCAGTTTTTCTACGCGTTTGCCGCCGGTCATTACGGCGCGTTCCAGAATGCGGATTTTGTTTTTCGCACACAAAAGCTCGAAATCCTGCAAGGTACACCAATGGATATTCGGCGTGTTGTACCACTGGTAAGGCATTCTTTCGCTCACCGGCATATGGCCGCCCAAACCGATTTGCAGGCGGTTGCGCCAATAGCCGAAATTCGGAAAGGAAACAATGGCCTGCTTCGCCACACGGGTTAAGTCGCGCAGAATGTGCTCGGTATTCTGCATCGCCTGAATGGTTTGGCTGAGCACCAAAATATCGAAGCTGTTGTCGTCAAAATCCTGCAAGCCTTGTTCCAAATCGGCCTGAATCACATTCACGCCGCGCTCAATGGCGGCAATCACGCCGTCCGTATCGATTTCCACGCCGTAGCCGGTACAGTTTTTGCGGCTGACCAAAGCCGAGAGCAGCTCGCCTTTGCCGCAGCCCAAGTCCAACACGCGGCTGCCTTCGGGAATCCAGTCGTAAATCAGTTGGAGGTCGTCACGCAAAGTCATCGCTGCAACTCCTTGTAAACATTATTCATATAAGCGCGGACGGCTTTGATATACGGCCCGTCGGTCATCAAAAAAGCATCGTGCCCGTGTTTGGATTCCACTTCGACATACTGCACGCGCTTGCCTGCGCGGATAAGGTGTTTCACCAAAGCGCGCGAACGTTCGGGCGCAAAACGCCAGTCGGTGCTGAAACTGGCTACAAAAAACTTCGCTTCGGCTTGGCTCAAAGCCGCCACCAGATTATTGCCGAACTCGGCCGCCGGTGCGAAATAGTCCAGCGCTTTGGTCATCCGCAGATAAGTATTGGCATCAAATACTTCGGCAAATTTGTCGCCCTGATGCTGCAAATAAGATTCCACTTCAAATTCAACGCCGTAGCCGTATTGGTAACCGTTGCTGCGCATTTTGCGGCCGAATTTCTGCCCCAAACCTTCTTCCGCCAGATAAGTAATGTGCCCCATCATACGCGCCAAACGCAGGCCGCGTTTCGGTATGGCATTGTGCCGGCGGTAATGGCCGCCGTGGAAATCCGGATCGGTAATAATCGCTTGGCGGGCAACATCGTTAAACGCAATATTCTGCGCAGAAAGGCGCGTGGCCGAAGCGATAACCAAGGCGTTTTTAACGCGCTCCGGATAGTCAACCGCCCATTGCAGCGCCTGCATTCCGCCCAAGCTGCCGCCGACAACCGCTGCCCACGTCCGAATGCCGAAATAATCGGCCAGCATTGTCTGTGTCAACACCCAATCTTTCACGGTAACCACCGGAAAATCCGCGCCGTATTCCGCACCGGTTTCCGGATTCAGGCTCAACGGCCCCGTGCTGCCGTGGCAGCCGCCGAGATTATTGAGGCCGACCACAAAAAAACGGTTGGTATCAATCGGCTTACCCGGCCCGACCATATTGTCCCACCAGCCCGGATATTTGTCGTTTTCGCTGTGATAACCGGCAACGTGGTGGTTGCCCGATAAAGCGTGGCAGATCAGCACGCCGTTGCTTTTGTCGGCATTCAGCGTGCCGTAGGTTTCCACCATCAAATCGAAACGCGGCAGCGACTGCCCGTTTTGCAGCTTGATGGCGGTTTCAAAAGGAATTTTCTGCGGGCTGACCAGCCCGACGCTGTCGGCTCGAATCATAGTGATGGCGGCAAGAATAGAAAAGGGCTTATTATAGCGGTTTGCCCTGCTTTGTACAGGCAGAGGCCGTCTGAAAACCAACCGTCTGCCGCTTGGGTTGGCGCAAAGTGCAAACCCTGCATCGGTGGACTTATGCCGCCTTGTCCTCCAAACTGCCTGATTTTCAGACGGCCTGTTTGTCCAACCTTTTTCCCGATATTCCGATGATAGGCCGCTTAATCCGCATTTTCTTTTTTGCCGCACTGGCGGCACTGATTATCTCCCGCTTGTTCAACCGCAAGCAAAAGCACGCGCTGCACGAAGTGGCCGTTATCACGGCTTGGGCGTGTTTGGCCGCCGCAGGAGCCGCCTTGCTGCTGCGGTTTTGGCAGACATACCATTAAATCCGAACCGCACAGGGAAGTAATTGGCCGGCAACAGGCTTTTCTCTTGATTTTCCGCAACATCTCCCCAAGTTCTGCTTAAACTTCTTTTTCACAGGAGCAAACAATGAATACCGTTACCCTCAATATTTCCGGAATGACCTGCGGCGGCTGCGCCAACAGCGTGAAACGCGTATTGTCGGAAATTCCCGGCGTGCAAAACGTGGAAGTCGAATGGCAGGCAGGCCGTGCCCGCGTGGAAGCGGACGATACCGTCGCGGCTGCTGTTTTGGTTGATGCGGTGGAAGATGCCGGTTTTGATGCTGAGGCCGTCTGAAAAACGGCTGATACCGTTTTAATGACTATTTATCTCAAGCAGCACGCGCTTCCTTATTTCTTTTAGCGCAATGCGGTTTGAAAAGTTGTCAGCCGGCTTTCAGCCGGACACCCCCACCCCTCCCCCGCAAGCAGGAGAGGGAGCAGGTTTCCGATTAATTCTGGGGTGTCTGGTTGATAGTGGAAAAATGCTGCGTTTGAAACAAAATGCCTGAGAAGCACAAAATGCCTCCAACTTCCTCGGATAACCGCCGCCTGCCTTTTCTACATCAAAAAACATAACCGCCAACACATTACCCAAGCTATTTCCGATATGGACAAACACGCCCTGCTCTCGCAACTTCCGCCGCCTGTTCCGCCGAGTTGGCTCAAAGGCGGCAATCTGCAAACGCTGTATGCCAAAACGCTGCAACCCGAGCCGCCGCCGTATCGCCGCGAATTGCTGCCCGACCGTTTCGGCCGCGACTTGGCGGCTTATGATTTTATCGATGCCGCCGATGCCGATGCGCCGCTGGTGGTGCTGTTTCACGGTTTGGAAGGCAGCAGCCGCAGCCATTATGCGGCGGCCTTGATGCGTGCGGTGCAGGCAAAAGGCTGGCACGGCGTGGTGGCGCATTTCCGCAGCTGCGGCGGTGTGAACGCGCAAACGCTCTACCACAGCGGCGACACGCCGGAAGTGGCGCATATATTAGGCTTGCTGGCGCAGCGTTACCGCAAAATCTATGCCGTTGGCGTATCGCTCGGCGGCAATGTGCTGGCGAAATACTTAGGCGAACAAGGCCGTCTGAAAACCGAAGGTTTCAGCGAAGCCGAAAAAGCGGGCAACAATGTTCAGCCCGATACCCAACGCGCAAGCGAAAGCCCGTTTTCAGACGGCCTCACCGCCGCTGAGCGTTATTCCACCGCCCATACCTGTGGCGTTCTGCCTGCCGCCGCAGCGGTCGTTTCTGCGCCCATCGATTTGCCCGCCGCAGGCGAAGCATTGGAACACGGGCTGCCGCGCCTGCTTTATACGCAATATTTTCTCAGCACCCTGATGAAAAAAGTACCGTATCCGCCGCCGCACAAAATCCGCTCGCTCGGCGATTTCGACAATGCCTACACCGCGCCGGTACACGGTTTTGCCGACAAACACGATTACTACCGCCAAGCGATGTGCAAGCCGTATCTGCACGATATTTCCGTGCCGACGCTGCTCTTGAATGCAAAAAACGATCCCTTCCTGCCCGGCCGTTTTCTGCCGTCTGAAAACGAAGTATCCAGGCAAGTGTATCTTTTGCAGCCGGAACACGGCGGCCACGTCGGTTTTGTATCGGGCTTCGGGCGCGGCCATCTGAATTGGCTGCCCGACACCTTGCTGCGCTTTTTTGAGTGGTTCGACAAGAAAAACGGAGCTGCAAATGAGTGAAAAAATCCGCCTTGCCATCGGCGGTATGACCTGCCAAGCCTGTGCCGCCCGCATTGAAAAAGTTTTGAATAAAAAAGACTTTATCGAATCGGCATCGGTCAACTTTGCCAATGAAGAGGCGCAAATTGTTTACGATGCAGACCGCGCTACGGCGGAAGATGTGATTGCGGCGGTAGAAAAAACCGGATTTAGCGCGCAAAAGCCGTCCGAACAAGCCGCAATGCCGTCTGAAAATGCCGCTGTTCCGCTGCGGCTTTGGCTGCTGGCGCTGATTAATCTGCCGTTTGCCTTCGGAATGGCCGGAATGCTGTTCGGCCGGCACGAATGGATGCTGCCGCCGTTGTGGCAGTTTGTTTTGGCCGGTATTGTCCAACTCGGGCTGGCTTGGCCGTTTTATAAAGGCGCGTGGGCCAGCTTGCGCGGCGGCGCAGCCAATATGGACGTTTTGGTCAGCATCGGAACGGCGGCGATTTATCTTTACTCCGCCGCGATGCTGTTTGCGCACGGCGAACACGCCGCATACCATATTTATTTTGAAGCAGGCGTGATGGTTATCGGCTTTGTTACGCTCGGCAAATGGCTGGAACAGCGCACCAAAAAAGCTGGGCTGAACAGCATCGGCGCTTTGTTGCAGCTGACACCGAAGCAAGTAAACGTACAGCGCGGCGGCATTTGGCAAACTCTGCCGTTGGACGAAATCCGCAGCGGCGATACTTTACGCGCCGACAGCGGTACGCGCATTGCCGCAGACGGTACGGTCTTGGACGGCGAAGCGTGGGCGGACGAAAGCCATTTAACCGGCGAGCCGCTGCCCGAAGCCAAACGCGAAGGCAGCCGCGTGCTGGCCGGTTCGCTGATTACAGACGGCAGTATTGTGTACCGCGCCGACAACCTCGGCAGCCGCACGCTGCTCGGCGATATGATGAACGCGCTGGCCGAAGCGCAAGGCAGCAAAGCGCCGATTGCCCGCGCCGCCGACAAAGCCGCCGCCGTATTTGTGCCTGCCGTACTGCTGATTGCACTGATTACCCTGCTTGCCAACGGCTTGATAACAGGCAGCTGGGAAACCGCCCTTGTCCGCGCCGTGGCCGTACTGGTGATTGCCTGCCCTTGCGCGCTCGGTTTGGCGACACCGGCGGCGGTAATGGCCGGAATGGGCAAAGCCGCCCGTGCAGGCGTGTGGTTTAAAGATGCCGCCGCACTGGAAAATGCCGCGCGTACCGATACCGTCGTTCTCGATAAAACCGGTACGCTGACCGAAGGCAAGCCGCAAATCGCCGTTGTATGGACAGCAGAAAACGCCCGTTTTTCAGACGGCCTTGAAGCGGAAAGCGCACTTTGGCAGGCTGCGGCCGCAGTCGAACAACACAGCAGCCATCCGCTCGCCCGTGCCTTAACCGCCGCTGCAAACCAACGCGGCACCGTTGTTCCGAACGCCCGTTCGCTGAACACCAGCGCAGGCGAAGGCGTATCGGCCGAAGTGGAATCCATCGGTCAGGTGCGCGTCGGCAAACCCGAATTTTGCGGCGTGGCGCTGCCTTGGGACGAATTGGCGGCGGAAAATCCGGTTTGGCACAATGCCGCCGTTGTGGCCGTGTCTGCGGACAATCAAGCACTCGGCGCATTTGCCTTGGCCGACCGTCCGAAAGCCGACAGTGCGCGCGCCATAGGCCGTCTGAAAACAATGGGCTTGGCTGTGCAGATGATGAGCGGCGACCGGCCAAGTGCCGTGCGGCATACCGCTGCAATGCTCGGCATTAGCGAAGCGCAAGGCGGTATGACACCGCGCGACAAAGCCGCCGCCGTGCAAGCAATGCAGGCCGCCGGACAGCGCGTGGCAATGGTGGGCGACGGTCTCAACGATGCGCCGGCCTTGGCCGCTGCCGACACCGGTTTTGCAATGCACAACGGCTCGGATTTGGCGGTACGCACCGCCTCCGCCACGCTGATGCGCCACTCTGCCGACCAAGTGGCCGATGCACTGGCCGTTTCGCGCGCCACCTTGCGCGTGATTAAGGAAAACCTGTTTTTTGCCTTTTTCTACAATGCCTTGGGCATTCCATTGGCCACGCTCGGCCTGCTCAATCCGGTGATTGCGGGCGCAGCAATGGCCGCCAGCTCAATATCGGTTTTGCTCAACGCGTTGCGTTTGAAAAAAATGAAATTGCAGTAAACGGAAACGGTAAAGGCCGTCTGAAAAGTAATATTTTCAGACGGCCTTTACGCATCCAATAGCGGCGTTTTTTACTCAATCCGCTCGTAGCGCACTTCCAAAATCTCAATCGCTTCGCGCACTTCCGGTGTGTTGAGCCACACTTCGTCGCCCTCGCGCGCCTTAATCAGGCAGCGGGCGAGCGGTGAAATCCAAGAAATTTTGTTTTGCGCGGTGTCGATTTCGTCAATGCCGACAATCCGCACGGTCTGCTCGCTGCCGTCGCCGCGCAGAATATCGACTGTTGCGCCGAAAAACACTTGGTCGGTTGCCTCGCGCGTTTCCGGATCAACCACTTGCGCGGCTTCCAAACGCTTGGTCAGAAAACGGATGCGGCGGTCGATTTCGCGCATACGGCGTTTGCCGTAAAGATAATCGCCGTTTTCGCTGCGGTCGCCGTTGCTTGCCGCCCAGTTTACAATCTGCACGATTTCGGGGCGTTCTTTATTAACCAGTTGATAAAGCTCGTCTTTCAAAGCCTGCCAGCCGCAAGGCGTCATATAGTTCGGCGTATCGCTCATAGTTCAAGGCCGTCTGAAAAAAGGAAAAAACGGATTTTATCGCGCTTTGCCCTGCACTTCCATACGGCCGCTTTTCCCTTTCCTTTTCAAAGCGAAAGAAAATGCCGGATAAACCGCCAAACACAGCTGTTTCCCGCACGGCAAGCAGCCGGAAACCGCTATAATACGGCCTTTCTCCAACTGCTTTTTCGCACGGATATTGTTATGAACCCGCAAACGCCCCAGCCCTTTCTGCCGCTCGATATTCCGATTCAAGGAACCAATCTGATTGAAGCCTCCGCCGGTACGGGCAAAACGTGGGGCATTGCCGCGCTGTTTGCGCGTTTGATTTTGCTGGAACATTATCCGGTGGACAGCGTGCTGGTGGTAACGTTTACCAAGGCGGCAACCGCCGAGCTGAAAAGCCGTTTGCGCGGCCGCTTGGAAGAAGCGCTGGCCTGCCTGAAAAGCGAAAAAGCGCATCAAAAAGCCGATCCGTTTTTGCAGGAACTGCTTGCCGCGGCAGAAGCAAAAGAAGGCCGTGAACGCCTGCTGCTGCGCCTGAAAGCGGCATTATCCCAATTCGACAATGCGGCCATTTACACCATTCACGGCTTCTGCCAACGCATTCTGCGCGATTACGCTTTTCTCTGCCAAGCGCCGTTTGAAGTGGAATTGAGCGAAGACACACGCGCTTCGCTGCTGACACCGCTGCAAGATTTTTGGCGCGAAACTGTCGCCGCCGATCGTGAAAAAGCACGTTTGGCGGTGGACAAGCAACAAACACCTGCCTCCGTTTTGGCTTTGATGGGCAAATGGGCTTCGAAAACCGATTTGGTTTTCAGACGGCCTGAAAGCACCGATTTAGCGGTTAAACGTGCCGCTTTGGCAGAAAGCTGCTGTGTAGTGCGCGACAATCTGGATCACATCGAAAAAACCTTTTGGGAAATGTATCCGAAACTCAGTGGCACCAAAATCAAAAAAGAGCCGACACTCAAAAAATTTGCCGACTTGCGCGATTTGCTCGACGGCACGGCCGATGCAGCCGATTTCCTTACCGTTTTGCAAAACAGCAAAAAGGAAAATGCTTTCCACAGCCAACTTCTGGCAGACTGCGTGAAAAAAGGCAATACATTAAGCGAAGAAGAGCTGGCTGTTTTAGCCCCTTTAACCGATTTGTATGCCGCAGCCTGTGAATTGGAAACCGGAGAAACCGACGCGCTGATTCATTTGCAGCTCGACAGCTTGGAAACGCTGCGAAATGCGTCCGAACAGCGGAAGAAAAATGAAAACCGCCGCAGTTTCGATGATTTGCTGCAAGACGTGTACGCCGCGCTGACAACGGGGCAGCACGCCGAAACGCTGGCGCATACGGTAGCTTCGCTGTGGAAAGTGGCGCTGATTGACGAATTTCAGGATACAGATACGCTGCAATACGGCATTTTCCGCAAAATCTTTATCGAAAACGGCAATCCGCTGTTTCTGGTAGGCGACCCGAAACAGGCGATTTATGCCTTTCGCGGCGCGGATATCCACGCGTATCTACAAGCGGCCGAAGATGCGCAAAACCATTATTCGCTCGACACCAACCGCCGCAGCCACCGTGCGCTGATTGACGGCATCAGCCTGCTGTTCCGCCAAAAAACGCGCCCGTTTGTTTTGCAGGGCATCGATTATCCGAAAGTCAGCGCACACCGCAGCGACAGCCGCCTGCTGCCTGCGCCCGATGCTGCGGTTACGGTACGCTGGCTGCTGAACGGCAGCAACGACACACCGAATAAAGAAGAGCTGCGAAGCCGTTCTGCCGATTTTTGTGCTGACGAAATTGCCGGACTGCTTCATTCGGCCGGACAAGGCCGTCTGAAAATGCAGCGCGAAAACGGTGAAACAACACCTTTGCAGGCCGGCGAAATCGCCGTGTTGGTACGTTCGCACAAAGAAGGC
>JAUNKU010000059.1:0-1286 GCA_030532645.1 Neisseria sp.
TTCCAGCTCGGCTTCCAGCTCGGGATTGCGGTCGAAATAATTGCTGATGGCCTGCTTGGAACGGCTGGTAATGAAAATCAGCGTATCGATGCCCGCTTCGATGGCTTCGCGTACCGCGTAGTCGATAATCGGGCGGTCCACCACAGTGAGCATTTCTTTCGGCACGGATTTAGTGGCCGGCAGGAATCGGGTGCCCAAACCGGCTACGGGGAAAATCGCTTTGCGTACCATCGGCTTCTCCTTGAACGCCGCCGCACTCAGGCCGTCTGAACGCCTGTTTTCAGACGGCCTGAAACGCAGCGGCGGAATGTTTACGGTAAAAAAACGCATTATACCGCAAGCGTTCGGGCAAAACGGCGGCAAACACGCTAAAATAGCCGTTTGTTTGAACTTTTTCCGGAAAACTTTATGAGCTTCGCCTATTCCCAACTCTCCAACCGCGCCCCGTTTACCCTGTTCGGCGGCCTGAATGTATTGGAAGACCTTGATTCTACGCTGGCCGCCTGCGCGCGCTATGTCGCCGTTACCGACAAACTGGGCATTCCGTTTGTTTTCAAAGCCTCGTTCGACAAAGCCAACCGTTCGTCCGTGCATTCCTACCGCGGCGTGGGTTTGGACGAAGGTATGAAAATTTTCGAAGCCGTGAAGCGCGAATTCGGCGTGGCCGTGATTACCGATGTACACGAGCCTTACCAATGCGCCCCGGCCGCCGAAGTGTGCGACATTCTGCAACTGCCCGCCTTTTTGGCGCGCCAAACCGATTTGGTGAAAGCAATGGCGGAAACCGGCCGCGTCATCAACATCAAAAAACCGCAGTTCCTCAGCCCGCAGCAAATGAAAAATATCGTGGAAAAATTCTACGAAGCAGGCAACCGCCAGCTGATTTTGTGCGAACGCGGCAGCAATTTCGGCTACGACAATTTGGTGGTCGATATGCTCGGCTTCGGCGTAATGAAAAAAGACAATCCGGACGTACCGCTGATTTTCGACGTTACCCACGCGCTGCAACAGCGCGAAGCAGGCTCTGCCGCATCGGGCGGCCGCCGCAGCCAAGTATTGGATTTGGCGCTGGCCGGTATGGCCACCGGCTTGGCCGGCCTGTTTCTCGAATCGCACGCCAATCCGGACGAAGCCAAATGCGACGGCCCGAGCGCCCTGCCACTCAACCGTTTGGAAGACTTTTTAGCGCGCGTAAAAGCGGTGGACGATTTGGTCAAATCGTTTGCCCCTTTGGAAATCGCCTGATTTTTATGCTTGAAGGCCGTCTGAAAAAACCGTAGGTTGGG
>JAUNKU010000059.1:1386-9340 GCA_030532645.1 Neisseria sp.
TGGAAATCGCCTGATTTTTATGCTTGAAGGCCGTCTGAAAAAACCGTAGGTTGGGTTGAAGCAGCAGCGCAAACCCAACAACTGTTTCCGGCAATGTTGGGTTTTCACTTCGTTCCGACCCAACCTACGCCTGATGTGTAAACCGCAGGCCGGGCTTCAGCCCGGCAAGAAAAATTGTCATTTTTCAGACGGCCTTTCTTTCCCGAAAGCCAAACTATGACTGTTCTCGTTACCGGCGGCACGGGCTTTATCGGCTCGCACACCGTCGCCGCGCTTGCCCAAGCCGGACACGATGTCGCAATTCTCGACAATCTGTCCAACTCAACCGCCAAAATCCTGCCGCGCCTGAGCAAAATCACCGGCAAAACCTTCCCGTTTTATCAAGGCGACATCCGCGACCGCGCCCTGCTGCGCCGTATTTTTGCCGAACACAAAATCGATACCGTGATGCACTTTGCCGGTTTGAAAGCCGTGGGCGAGAGCGTGCGCGAACCGCTGAAATACTACGACAACAACGTTTCCGGCAGCCTGATTCTGGCCGAAGAAATGGCGGCCGCAGGCGCGTTTTCCATCGTATTCAGCTCATCTGCCACCGTGTACGGCGATCCGGCGCGCGTACCGATTACCGAAGATATGCCGGTCGGCGGCACAACCAATCCTTACGGCACGTCCAAATATATGGTCGAGCGGATGTTGGCCGACATTCAGGCCGCCGATGTGCGTTGGAGCGTGATTCTGCTGCGCTATTTCAACCCCATCGGCGCTCACGAAAGCGGCCTGATCGGCGAGCTGCCGAACGGTATTCCGAACAATCTCTTGCCCTATATCTGCCAAGTGGCCTCAGGCAAACTGCCGTTTCTATCCGTTTTCGGCGACGACTATCCGACCGACGACGGCACAGGCGTGCGCGACTATATCCACGTTGCCGACTTGGCCGAAGGCCACGTTCAGGCAATGAATGCCAAAGGACAAACCGCAGGCGTGCATACGTACAACCTCGGCACAGGGCGTGGCTCGTCCGTTTTGGAAATGATCCGCGCTTTTGAAAAAGCCTCGGGCAAACCGCTGCCCTACCAAATCAAACCGCGCCGCCCCGGCGACATCGCCGCCTGTTTTGCCGACCCGAGCTACACCACCCGTGAAATCGGCTGGCAGGCCGTACGCAGCTTGGACGATATGATGGCCGACACTTGGCGCTGGCTGAGCAACAATCCGAACGGTTTCGATGATTAAACGGTTGAAGGCCGTCTGAAAACTGAACCCGCAAACAACCGTTATCTCGTGCTTGGCTCGGGCAGCTTCTCTGTTTGGTTTTCCGTGCTGTCAAACGGAGGAGATACTCGGGTCAAGCCCGAGTATGACGAGGCAGGTAAGTCGGGGGAAAGCGGTCGCGCAAACCCAATATTTCAAATATCCGGCGGCAGCTTGGCTTAAAGCGGCAGAGCAAACCCTACGCTTTGTTTCCCCAAAGCTGCTATGTCGGTTTTCTGCTTCGTACCAAACAAACCTGCTCCCTGCGCGGCTAAACCGCCTGTTTCAGACGGCCTTTGCCCGCCTTTTCTGCCGCTGCCGAAATTTTTTCCGCCGCCCACTTTATTTTCCGGCAGCCTGCCCTTATTTCCGCCCGAGTTCCTATTAAATATCATCAAGCATTGAAACTATGAGCAATCAAAAAGACTTTTACGAAATCCTCGGCGTAGCCAAAAGCGCGAGTGACGACGAAATCAAAAAAGCCTACCGCAAGCTGGCGATGAAATACCATCCCGACCGCAATCCGGACAACAAAGAAGCGGAAGAGAAATTTAAAGAAGCGCAAAAAGCCTACGACATTCTTTCCGACAAAGAAAAACGTGCGGCTTACGACCAATTCGGCCACGCCGGTGTCGATCCCAATATGGGCGGCGCAGGTGCGGGCGGTTTCGGTGGCTTCGGCGGTTTTGGCGGCGCGGGTGCAGGCTTCGATTTCAGCGACATTTTCAGCCAGATGTTCGGCGGTGCGGCCGGCGGCACAGGCGGTCGTCAGCAAAGCTATCAAGGCGCAGACTTGCAGTACGCCGTGGAAATTTCTTTGGAAGAAGCCGCAGCCGGCGTGAAAAAACGCATCAATATTCCGACTTACGAAGAATGTGATGTCTGCCACGGCTCGGGCGCAAAACCGGGTACGTCCGCCTCTACCTGCTCGACCTGCCACGGCTCTGGTACGGTGCACGTCCGCCAAGCGATTTTCCAAGTACAGCAAACGTGTCCGACCTGCCACGGCAGCGGCAAAGAAATCAAAGATCCGTGCGTGAAATGCCGCGGCGAAGGCCGTGTAAAAACCACCAAAACGGTGGAAGTCAATATTCCGGCCGGCATCGACGACGGCCAACGCATCCGCTTGGCAGGCGAAGGCGAACCGGGCCGCAACGGTGCGCCTTCCGGCGATCTGTATGTGGTCGTACACGTTAAAGAACACAAAATCTTCGCCCGCGACGGCTTGGATCTGCACTGCGAACTGCCGATCAGCTTTACCGTAGCCGCGCTCGGCGGCGAAGTGGAAGTGCCCACCTTAACCGGCAAAGTGAAGCTGAAAATCGCGCCGGAAACGCAAACCGGCCGCCGCGTGCGCGTGAAAGGCAAAGGCATCAAATCGCTGCGTTCCAGCGCCCTCGGCGATTTGTACTGCCACATTGTCGTAGAAACGCCGGTCAACCTGACCGACCGCCAAAAAGAGCTGCTGGAAGAATTTGAAAAAATCTCCACCGGCTTGGAGCGCACGCAAACGCCGCGCCAAAAATCCTTCTTCGACAAACTGCGTGACGTATTTGATTAAACCGCGCACCACAAAGGCCGTCTGAAAAAGCCCGCTGCCAACGCAGGCAGAATAATGCTTTTTCAGACGGCCTCTTCATTCTCCCAAAGGACAAACCGATGTTTCTTTCTGTGATTATTCCGGTGTACAACACCAAACCTGAATATATCCGCGAATGCGTTGAAAGTACGCAGCTGCTAAACGGGCTGTGCGAATATGAAGTGATTGCGGTGGACGATGGTTCAAGCGATGCCGACACCCTCGCCTACCTGAAACAGTTGGAAGAAACCGGTGGTACGGAAAACCGTTTCCGCTTTATCCGCAAAGCCAACGGCGGTATTTCCAGTGCACGCAACGCAGGCATTACGGCAGCGCAAGGACAATATATCTTTCCGTTAGACTCCGACGACAAAATCAGTAAAGATGTCGGCAAATTTATCCATCATCTGAAAGCCCACCCCGAAGCAGAAATTCTTCATGGCGATTTGTCTGTTTTCGGAGACAACGAGCATATCGTCAAACTGGGCAACTGTTCTAAATATGAATTGCTGTTTATCCAGAATACCATTCCGGCCTGCTCGATTTATCAAAAAGCTGTTTGGCAGAAAGTCGGCGGTTATGACGAAACTTTCCCAACCTGCGAAGACTGGGATTTTTGGTGCCGTTGCTCTGTTGCAGATACAAAATTCGTCTACCTGCCTTATGCCAACTATCACTACCGCATCGTACACAACGGAGCATCTTTGGCACAATCAACAGCCGATGCTATGCCGCTTTACCATCAAAAAACCTTAGCCAAATTTCCTATATCCGCCATCAACACGACAGAAATGGAAGAGTTTCTCAACCATACCTTTCACAAGCAGCTGCGTGACAAGCCAAGAAAATCTATCGCTATTCTGCTTTTTTCCTACTGGCCGAAACTATTTTACTGGCTGTGTCAAAAAGGAGCGTTCAGCTATAAAGACCAATTTATTTCCATACCCTAATACTCTCAGGCCGTCTGAAATGCCGCAAAATGCGCTGTTTCAGACGGCCTTCTGCTTTCTCCCAAGCTGGCGGAATGCTATAATCAGCCTGTTTTTGCCGGGCGGAATACGATGATGCAAACCTTGTTTTCCAAAGTTTCTACGGCTGCGCGTGCAGCCGCCGTTTCCGCTTTGCCGCACTCCCGCCCGTTTGTTTGAAACGGGCTTTTTTGCAGTTTTTGCAGGAAGAAAATTATGGCCAATCTGCTCTACCGTCAAAATCTCATTTCGATTTCCGATTTAACCACGCCACAGCTGGAATTGCTGCTGCACACCGCGCTGAAACTGAAAAACCAGCCGCGCGGCGATTTACTGGAAGGCAAGCTGATCGGCTCGTGCTTTTTCGAACCCTCCACGCGCACGCGGCTTTCTTTTGAAACGGCTGTTCAGCGTTTGGGTGGCAAGGTGATCGGTTTTGCCGACGGCGCAAACACGAGCGCGAAAAAAGGCGAAACGCTGGCCGATACGGCGCGCATTATTTCCAGCTACACCGATGCGATTATCCAACGCCACCCGAAAGACGGCGCAGCGCGCGTGTTGGCAGAATTTTCCGATGTGCCGGTTATCAACGCAGGCGACGGTACGAACCAGCATCCGAGCCAAACGCTGCTGGATTTGGTGACGATTTACGAAACGCAAGGCCGTCTGAACAATCTGAAAATCGCGATGGCGGGCGACTTGAAATACGGCCGCACCGTGCATTCGCTGGCGCAGGCGCTGAAACGTTGGGGCTGCGAATTTGCCTTTGTATCGCCGCCGAGCTTGGCGATGCCGGAATACATTACCGAAGAGCTGGACGAAGCAGGCTGCGCCTATCAAATCCTGCCGAGCTTGGAAGCCGCAGTGGAATGGGCGGATATTCTCTATATGACGCGCGTGCAGCGCGAGCGTTTCGACGAGCAGGAATTTGCCAAAATCCAAGGCAAATTCAATCTTGACGCTTCGATGTTGGGCGGTGCGAAAGACAATCTGCGGATTCTGCATCCGCTGCCGCGCGTGGACGAAATCCACCCGAATGTGGACGATACGCCTTATGCCTATTATTTCCAGCAGGCCACCAACGGCGTGTATGCGCGGATGGCGATTTTGTCTTTGATTTTGAACGAAGAAGTGTAAGGAGCGGAAAATGAGCCAAAAACAATTAAGCGTTGAAGCCATCGAAAAAGGCACGGTTATCGACCATATTCCGGCCGGTTTGGGGCTGGCCATTTTGCGCCAATTCAACCTGCTGCATTACGGCAGCGCGGTAACCGTAGGCTTCAATCTGCCGAGCAAACGCGCCGGCGGCAAAGGCAAAGACATCATCAAAATCAAAGATGTGCAGTTTGACGAAGCCGCCGCCAACCGCCTCGCGCTGTTCGCTCCCGAAGCCACGGTAAACATCATCGAAAACTTCGCCGTTGTCCGCAAACTGCCGCTGACGCTGCCCGAAAGCATCGCCGAAGTGTTCCGCTGCCCGAACCCGAACTGCGCCAGCCACGGCGAACCGGTCAGCAGCCTGTTTTACGTCCGCCCGAGCAAAGGCCAAGTGAAACTGAAATGCCATTACTGCGAAAAAACCTTCCCGCGCGGCTTTGTAACGGAAAACTGAGCACAAAGGCCGTCTGAAAGTACCGCTTTAATGAAAACGGAACGGAGCATAAGCGAAATTCTGCGGCATTCAAGTGAAGGCTTCAATAAAGTTTCTAAGAAACTGAAAACCTTCTGCTTGCACAACTGCCTCAAAGCCAAACCCACCAGTCCATCATACTCGGGCTTGACCCGAGTATCTCCTCCGTTTGCGTTTCAGCAATATCGAACGGGGAAGATGCTTGGGTCAAGCCCGAGCATGACAGAACTTGTTGGAATTTGGCTTTTCAGACGGCTAAACCATTTTAAAAACACGCTATGAACATTCAATCGTTTTTTCTGCTCTGCCTGAGCGCCGTTCTGAGTGCTTGCAGCAGCCCCCACCCCCAAACCGCACAAACCAGCAGCGTCCGCATCACTGCACCGCAACCGGACTGGCAGACCAGCGACCGCTGTGCCAACAAAATCTGTACCGAAAAACCGGATCAAACCGCCAGCATTTATGCACCGGTACCGTCTGAAAAACGCAAACAGGGGCTGTTGGGTAACGGCAACTGCTATGGCGAGTCTGCCGCAAAATGCTATCCCAAACCGCCACGAAACCAACCGTAAAGGAAAATCTTGATTACCCTGACCACTTTAATCATCGCCGGTGCCATTCTCGCTGCCTGCGTACTCGCCAGCTTTTTCGTGCCGCACCCCGTGGTATGGATTGCCACGCTGATTATGGGCATCACCTTTTTTGTCGGCCTGCTGCCGCGTTATCAAGGCGAACAGCAGGCGCTGCAAAGCGGTGTAACCGTATCCGCCGCCGTTTCCGAAGTGCGCCATTGGAGCCGCAAATCGGGCGACGGCAACTATACCGACCAATACGAAATCCTCGCCCTTGCGCCGCACCCCGAAACAGGCGAAATGCGCCAGTTCGTCAGCCCGCCGCTGAACGAAGACCCTGCGCCGCATCTCGGCGAGAGCGTGAACATTACCGTTGATTGGCAAAATCCGAAAGCTTATGTAATGGATTTGTCTTTCCTGCCGAATCCGCCGAAATAAAGCTGCGAAGAAAATGCACAAATGCCGTCTGAAAACAGGATTTTCAGACGGCATTTTTTCAAAGCAATTAACGGCAAGCGGCTAATGAAGTAACATACTGCTTCATTTTCGGCTGCATTTCGGCAATCGCCTTCTGCCCTTTTACCGGCAATTTCACAATTTGTGCTACCGCAGCAGCGGTGCGTTGCTGCAAAGGTTCTGCCGTTTCAAAATGCGACCAGTGCCAAGGCTCGTCTTCATAACCGCCCTTGCGTCTGCCTTCGCTCTTGCCGGAATATACTTCGCAAAAACCGTAAGACTTGGCATTGGCGCGCAGCCAAGCCAATGTTTTCTTTCCTTGCGGTTTTTCCCAATAGGGATATTCCACGCTGTTGAAGTCGATGTCCGTTCCCCAATGGTGGCGGCTCAAACCGGGCAAAGCGGAATAGCGCATAATATTCAGCACTTTCTCGCTGTCGCTGCCTTTGGCGCTCTGCCATTTGCGCGACCAAATCCCGTTTTGCCTGTCATACGAACGGAATGCCGACACCACTTCCAAGCGAATACCGTCGGCCTCGGCGGCGCGGAGCATCGCCAGCAAGTCCGGCCAGATGGCTGCACGCACATAGCTGTCTTTATTGCTGTATTGCGCAGGCAACAGGCGGAAACCGGCTTCGGCAGGCGTTAACCGGCCGGTCAGCTCGTCCAATCCCGTTTGAGATTCAGTTGCCGCCGTTCCGGTCTCGGAAGCTGTTTTTTCAGACGGCCTTGCATCCGTTTGTTCATCTTCGTAAGCCGGTTTCCCAACATATTCCGGCTCGGGATTGCGGCTTTCAAACAGCTTGAAGAGCGCTCCGATCAATAATAAGAAAACGGCTGCCGCAGCCAGCAGCAGCCTGTTTTGGCGCGTTATCATATACGGTCCAGATAGGCATCAAATACATAACCCGTACCGCTGTCAGACTGCACTTTCGCCCAACAGCCCTGATGATTCTGAATCGTCTCGCAACGGTTGGTTTCGCCGATAATGGTTACCACATCAGAATCATACACCCGGCCGATTTCGGCAGCGCTGCGCGAAGGTTGTGCACGCAGAATCACATAGCTGCCCGATTGAGTAATCACGGTAGCGTCCTGACGCACCACTTTTTCCGAGTGACTGCCCGCAGCGGCTTTGGCAGCTTCTTTTTCAGCTTTTTCTGCTTCCGCCTGCTGCATTTTCTGCTCGGCGGCCGCATTGACGACTTCCTGTTTCGACAAAGCCATTTTCATTACTTCGCCCACACCGTTCAACAGAATCTGGCTGTCTTCCAAAGAAGCGAAAATATGTTTGCCGTCATCAGTCGGCTGCAAAGTATAAGAAATGGTTGTGGTATAAGAATCCGCTGCCGAGCGTGATTGTTCCAAGCCGTAGTTTGAGAATACTTTTTCCAAATCGCTGTCGGAGTCGGTTTCTTTAATGACGGTGTTGATGTCTTTCAGGATATTCGCATTCGGCGTAACGTAAGCCGTTGCTTCGCAGAATACTTTGGTGCTG
>JAUNKU010000060.1:0-7987 GCA_030532645.1 Neisseria sp.
CGCTCAATCAAAGCTTCGATTTTGCCGCCGCTGGCCTTTTGTCCGAACAGCCGCGCCTTCATCACTTTGGTATTGTTGAACACCAGCACATCGCCTTCTTCCACATAATCAGGCAAATCGGCAAACAGGCCGTCTGCAAAACGCTGCTGCGGCAGTGCCACCAGCAAACGGCTGCTGCCGCGCACTTCGGGCGGATATTGAGCAATCAGCGTTTCGGGCAGTTCGAAATCGAAATCGGAAATGTGCATAGTGTCGCTTTTCTTGTGCAAACAGATAAACGGGCGATTATACCGCTTCCTGCGTGCAAGGGCATATTCCGGTTTCGGTTTTCAGACGGCCTTTGCCGCCAGAGCCGCAGGGCTGTCTGAAAACCGTGTCAAAAAATCAATCGCACAACGGCCCGAAACCGCCAAACAAGCCCGAGCGCCGCCGCGCTTTCTGTTAAAATACACCCTTTTATTCCGAGTATCGCAATGAGTGTTTCTGCCGACTCCGTCAACCGCCTGCTGCCGCAAACCCAATGCCGCGAATGCGGTTTCGAAGGCTGCCTGCCTTATGCCGAAGCAATGGTGCGCGGCGAAAGCGGCATCAATCTTTGCGCGCCGGGCGGCGAAGCCGTGATGCTGGATTTGGCCGCCCTGCTGCAACGCGAACCGCTGGCTCCGGCCAAAATCCAGCCCAAAACACTGGCTTGGATTGACGAAGCCGTTTGCATCGGCTGCACCGCCTGCATCCGCGCCTGCCCGACCGATGCGATTATGGGCGCGTCCAAACTGATGCACACCGTTATCGCCGACGAATGTACCGGCTGCGGCTTGTGCGTTACCCCTTGCCCGGTGGACTGTATCTACCTTCGGCCGGTTGAAGCAGATTTCCTGCCTTTGGCCCGTTCGCTCGGCACAGATGAAAACGAAGCACGTTTTGCCGCTTCCGCACACGCGCTGACGCGTTACCGGCGCCGCGAAGCACGCCGCGCACGCGATGCCGCCGAACGCAAAGCCCACATCGCCGCACGCGAAGCAGCAGCCCGCGCCGCCGCTCAAGCCGTGGCAACGGCCGCAGAAAAAAATGAAACGGCCAACAAAGCCGCCTTCAACCCTGCCGCACTGATCGCCCAAGCAATGGCTCGCGCCTCGGCACAGCAGGAGCAGCGCACCGTACCGGCCAACCGCGAATCGTTTAAAGAACAACAAATCCGCGAAGCACAGGAAAAAGCCACCTTCCGCCGTTACCAACGCGATGCACAATACGGCAGCGAAGCAGAAAAAGCCGCCGCCATCGAATGGCTGCGCCGTTACAAAGCCGAACAAGAAGCCAAATCGGCGGCCAAATCTTAAAGGCCGTCTGAAAAACCACAGGTTTCTGTTCGACTGAAACGCACGAAACGGGCGCTGCAAAGCTGAAAGCAATTTGAGCCAAACCCGATGAAACGGCCTGCCGCATTTTCGCTTCGCAGAATCCTACGGCTTTTCAGACGGCCTTATACGGAAAACCATTATGAATATCGACATTGCCATCAACCATTTCCGCCCCGGCGGCGGTATGGAAAGCTACACTTTCGATTTGGTGCGCGGTTTGCACCGTCACGGCGAACGGCTGCGCGTATTTGCCGCGCATACCGACAGCAGTGTGCCGGAATACCGTTTGGCCGATGTGCAGCGCATCAATCAGAAAATGATTCCGAAAAAGCTGCGGCCGTTTTTCTTTACCAAACAGCTCGAACGCCAACGCGGCCGTACGCCGAACAAACTAATCGCCTGTAATTTGAGCAACTTTGCCGATGTTTATGTTTGCGGCGGCAACCATTTGGGCTATCTGCAAGCGATGGGGCAGCAGCCCAATCTGCTCGACCGTCTGACCATCCGCCGCGGCCGCAGCAATTACGCAACGGCACGGAAAATTATGGCGCATTCCGGTCTGATGCAGCGCGAGCTGGAAACACTGTACGGCGTGCCGTCTGAAAAAATCCGCACGGTTTATCCTCCTGCCGACACGGCACGTTTCTTTCCGCAACCCGAGCGACAAGCCGAGCTGCGCCGCCGCTTCGGTTTCGCCGAAGAAGACACGGTTTTCCTGTTCCCCTCCACCGGCCACAAACGCAAAGGCTTAGATTTGCTGGCGGATTTTTTCGAACATACCGATTTACCGGTCAAACTGGCGGTAGCCGGTTCGCCCTTGCCGCGGCCGATGAAAAACGTAATGGAACTCGGTTTCTGCCGTGAAATGCCCGATTTATACCGTGCCGCCGACTTCACCATTATGGCTTCACTGTACGAACCGTTCGGCTTGGTCGGCATCGAATCGGTGCTCTGCGGCACGCGCGTTGTGCTGGCAGACAATATGGGCTGTGTGGAAGTGCTGAACGACAAAGCCGGTTTCTTCTTTTCGCGCAATGCTCCGGAAACCTTACATCACGCCATCGAACAGGCCGTAGCGTTGAAACAGGCCGGACGGCACAAAATCGCCGAGCCTCTGTCTGCAATCGATTACGCGCCGGATTTGGAGAGCCATATCACTGCGATGCTGGCAATGCTGGCCGATTAAGGCCGTCTGAAAACCGAAGGTTTCTGCGAAGCTAAAACCATAGGCCTCTGCTAAGCTAAAATGGAGCGAAGCGTAATTTCTGCGAAGCTAAAACGCAGCTTCAACGAAGTGAAACCAAGCATTCCGCAACGGCAACCCTGTACTTTTCAGACGGCCTCCGCGCTGCAAACCGCCTTACCGTGCTACAATCCGCAAAATTTGAGTAAAAACACTATGAAATTGATTATTCTCGACCGCGACGGCGTAATCAACCAAGACCGCGACGATTTCGTCAAATCCGCCGATGAGTGGGTTCCCTTGGACGGCAGCATGGACGCCATCGCATTTCTTACACAGGCCGGCTACCGTATCGCTGTTGCCACCAACCAATCCGGCATCGGGCGCGGCTATTTTTCGATGCAGGAACTGACCGAAATGCATAATAAAATGCACCGTTTGGTACAGCAGGCAGGCGGTCAGATTGACGGTATCTGGTTCTGCCCGCACACAGCCGCTGCCGAATGCAACTGCCGCAAGCCCAAGCCGGGAATGGTGGAAGATATTCTGAGCCGCTTCGATGCACCGGCAGAGTCGGTTTATATGGTGGGCGACAGCCTGCGCGATTTGCAGGCCGTTGATGCCGTCGGCGGCCGCGCGGTATTGGTACTGACCGGCAAAGGCCGCAAAACGCTGGAAAACGAACGTGAGAATCTGCCGGAAAACACGCTGATTTTCGATGATTTGCTGGCATTTTCCCAATTCCTGCTGCGTAAACAACATTCCGGAAACGAATTATGCTCTTCATCCGCAACCTGATTTACTGGCTGATTCTGGTGGTCAGCCTGCTCACACTGTTCCCGATTATGCTGCTGGCAATGCCGTTGCCCAACGGCGTGCGTACCGTTGCGAAATGGTGGGTGCGCGTACTGATGTGGTCGCTGGACAATGTTATCGGCCTGCGCTACCGCGTCAGCGGCGCGGAAAATATTCCTGCCGCACCGGCCATTATCTGCGCCAAACACCAAAGCGGCTGGGAAACACTGGCGCTGCAAGTCATTTTTCCGCAAGTAGTTTTTGTTGCCAAAAAAGAGCTGTTCCGCATTCCGTTTTTCGGCTGGGGCTTGAAAATGGCGAAAACCATCGGCATCGAGCGCAACAGCGCACAAGCCACCAAACAACTGGTCGCCCAAGGAATGGCGCGTAAAGAAGAAGGTTTGTGGATTGCCATTTTCCCTGAAGGCACGCGCGTTCCGGCCGGCGAACGCGGCCGCTACAAACTCGGCGGCGCACGAATGGCGAAGCTGTTTGAAATGGATATTGTTCCCGTTGCGCTCAACAGCGGCGAATTCTGGCCGCGCAATTCGTTTATGAAATACCCCGGCACAGTTGATGTGATTATCGGCAAACCGATCAGCTGGCAAAGCGGCAGCGAAGCCGAACTGATGGCGCAATGCGAAAATTGGATTGAAAGCCATCAGGCCGAAATCAACGGCACCGGTTATTTGCCCAAAAAATAAAACAAGGCCGTCTGAAAACCATAAGCTTCTGCGAAGCTAAAATGGAGCAAAGCAAGCAAAAGCCTTACCCTCCGATTTTTCAGACGGCCTTTCCCTCTTCCTTCTGCAAAACCTTATGCCAGCTTTTCCCTACCCGTTTCAAAACCACACTCTGCATATCGAACACCGGCAAAATACCCAAAAAAACATCATTCTCCGAGCCGCTTCACCCGATTGCCTGCGTATCGGCACACCCAAATGGTTCAGCCGCAGCCAACTGCTGCATTGGTTGGACAATCACCACGATTTAATTGCCCGAACCTTGGCCAAACAACCGAAACACGCGCCTGACGAGCAACAAAGGCCGTCTGAAATTTTCTACCGCGGCAGCAAACTGCCTTTGGTCAACCACCAAGACAAACTGGTGATTTTGTCCGAACAACAGATTGCCTTACCCGATTGCGAATGGCCGCAGCAACAAACCCTGCTTCGCCGTTTTCTTACCGAACAAGCCGCTCATATTCTGCTGCCGCGCTTGTCCGAACACGCACGTTTGCACGGTTTTCCGCTCGGCAAACGCGCGCTCTCTTCCGCCAAGACCTTTTGGGGCGTATGCCGCAAACACGATATCCGCCTGAATTGGCGCTTAATCGGCGCACCGGATTTTGTTGCCGATTACGTCTGCATTCACGAACTCTGCCATATCGAACACCCCAACCACAGCCCGGCTTTCTGGAATGCCGTCAATCAGCGTACACCGCACACTGCCGTAGCCAAACAATGGCTGAAAACACACGGCCAAACCTTATTCGTACTGGGCTGAACATCTCGCGCTCTACGGCAAAACCGCTTTTCATATTTGCCGTATACATTATTCATTATTCCAATGCCTGTTTTCAGACAGCCTCCCGCCATCTCATCACCATAAGGCCGTCTGAAAAAAGCATAAAAAAGGGGGCAACCCGAAGATTGCCCCAAATACCTCAAATCAGAGATTTACGCTTCACAAACAATACAGGCTTTCGCCTGCACTTTGCCCGCACAGCTCAACTCTATGCAAGCAAAGACTTTCTGCTCAGGCGGTAGCGAGACCGCCCGAACAGTGTTCCCATTAAGAGAACTGATTCATTGTATTGTCTTTACCGCCAGCTTTCAGCGCAGCTTCACCGGCAAAGTACTCTTTGTGGTTATCACCAATATCGGAACCGGCCATATTTTGGTGTTTCACGGTGGCGATACCTTGGCGGATTTCTTCACGCTGAACGCCTTTCACATAAGCCAGCATACCTTGGTCGGCGAAGTAGCCTTTTGCCAGGTTGTCGGTTGACAAAGCCGCAGTGTGGTAAGTCGGCAAAGTAATCAGGTGGTGGAAGATACCGGCTTGGGCAGATGCATCTCGTTGGAAAGTGCGGATGCGCTCATCAGCTTCTTTCGCCAACTCGGTTTCATCGTAATCCACGCTCATCAGTTTGGCACGATCGTAGGCAGAAACATCTTTGCCGGCTTCTTGCCAAGCATCAAATACTTGCTGACGGAAGTTCAAAGTCCAGTTGAACGACGGGCTGTTGTTGTACACCAGCTTGGCGTTCGGAATCACTTCGCGTACTTTGTCGATCATTTCTTTAATCTGACCGATGTGCGGTTTCTCGGTTTCAATCCACAGCAAGTCTGCACCGTTTTGCAGAGAAGTTACGCAGTCCAGAACAACGCGCTCTACGCCGGTACCTTTGCGGAATTGGAACAGGTTGCTCGGCAGACGGGTCGGCTTGATGGTTTTGCCGTTGGTATTCACAATCACATCGCCTGCTTGGATTTGGCTGACATCAGTGATTTCTTCGCCGTCCAAGAAGCTGTTGTATTGGTCGCCCAAGTCGCCCGGCTGGGTAGAGTAAGCGATTTGTTTGGTCAGGCCGGCGCCCAAAGAATCGGTACGGGCAACGATTACACCGTCATCTACGCCCAACTCCAAGAATGCGTAGCGTACGGCATTGATTTTCGCCAAGAAATCAACGTGCGGTACGGTTACTTTACCGTCTTGGTGGCCGC
This sequence comes from Neisseria sp., assembly GCA_030532645.1. Classification (GTDB taxonomy): domain Bacteria; phylum Pseudomonadota; class Gammaproteobacteria; order Burkholderiales; family Neisseriaceae; genus Neisseria. Next base: position 6,066 of record JAUNKU010000060.1, read on the forward strand.
ATTGTTTTTCATCGGATACTTGGTTTTCAATTTGAATACAGCAAGCACCGGCTTCAATCATTTTCTTCGCCAGCAGGTAAGTGGCTTCCGCGTTACCGAAACCGGCATCGATGTCGGCAATAATCGGTACAACGTGGGTTTCAAAGTTATTGATTTGGTCGAGCAGCTCTTTTTCTTTCGCGCTGTCGCCTGCTGCACGCGCTTGATCCAACGCAGTAAACAGCAAATCCAGCTCACGGGCATCCGCTTGTTTCAGGAAGGTGTACAACTCTTCAATCAGCTTAGGCACGCTGGTTTTCTCGTGCATAGATTGGTCTGGCAGCGGACCGAACTCGGAACGCATACCGGCAACCATCCAGCCGGACAAATACAGGTAACGCTTATTGGTAGTTTTTTGGTGTTTCTTAATGGAAATCAGCTTTTGCTGACCCACGAAACCGTGCCAGCAGCCCAAAGACTGGGTGTATTTTGAAGAATCGGCATCGTATTCGGCCATATCGCGGCGCATAATCGCAGCGGTGTATTTGGCAATATCCAAGCCGGTTTTGAAGCGGTTTTGCAAACGCATACGGGCAACGTATTCAGGCGCGATTGCCGCCCAGCCGCTGCCGGCAGCTTGTTTTACTTCGTCTGCCAACTTGATTTCTTCCTGATAATTAGCCATTGAGCATCTCCTATTTGCATTTGTTTTTCTGATAAACGCTAAGGTTTGTAACCTTTTGTAAGTTAGCGCAAGGAGAATGTACGCCTTTTTTTACGCCTTGCCAAGCCCCTTGTTTTGAACGGTTTTATTTCTCTCAAATCTGTATTCAGGCTGAATTTTAGTATTTTTCACTAATCATCTGCCTTTTTGATTCTATTTTCTGCTGAAAAATCTGACGTTTTCAGCATTTCTTTTTAAGCAGAAGTTTATCTTCATTTTTCAGACGGCCTAGGTATATTTTATAAATCATTGTTAATAATAGAATTTATTTTGTAGTTATATGTAGTTTATATGTTATCAATCAGGCAGCAAAATCCACTGCCTGCTCTTGCTGTTTTTACGCCAATACTCTGCTTTTCAGACGGCATTGCTTTTTTCAATCTGCAACCGCCACTTTTGCTTTACCCTTTTCTGCCGCCAAGTTAGAATGACGTGCTTTTCAATGTGGTTCGCAAACCTCCCACAATAAAAAACTAAGGAAATTCATTATGACCCGTTCTGCCGAAGAATTAAGCGGCATCTCCCTTTTGGGCAATCAGAAAACCGAATACCGTTCGGACTATGCGCCCGAAGTCTTGGAAGCTTTCGACAATAAGCATCAGGGCAACGATTATTTCGTTAAATTTATCTGCCCCGAATTTACCAGCCTCTGCCCGATGACCGGCCAGCCGGATTTTGCCAACATCATTATCCGCTATATTCCGGATGTCAAAATGGTGGAAAGCAAATCGCTGAAACTTTATCTGTTCAGCTTCCGCAACCACGGCGACTTTCACGAAGATTGTGTCAACATCATTATGAAAGATCTGATTGCGCTGATGGATCCCAAATACATCGAAGTGCTGGGCGAATTTACGCCGCGCGGCGGCATTGCCATTCACCCGTTTGCCAATTACGGCCGTGCCGGTACGCCGTTTGCCGAAATGGCACGCGAACGCCTGCTTGCTTTCGATAAAGCCTGATTTTTCCCTTTTCATTAAGCCCCTGCCGTCTGAACAACCGTATTTTCAGACGGCCGATCCTGCTTGCCCGAATTTTGAAAGAATATTATGACGCACTACTTATTTACATCAGAACAAAAACGCCAAGCCTTGTTTTGGCTGGTTATTTTTCACATCGCCATCATCGCTGCCAGCAATTATCTGGTGCAGTTCCCCTTCACATTTACCCTGCCCAACGGCTATGAAATCCACAGCACTTGGGGCGCATTCAGCTTTCC
>JAUNKU010000060.1:8087-9251 GCA_030532645.1 Neisseria sp.
CCGACCGCTTCCACATTTGTCGGCAATGCGGTGGATACGCTGCTGTTTTTCGCCATTGCGTTTTACGCCAGTTCGGATGAATTTATGGCAGCGAACTGGCCGCATATCGCCTTTGTCGATTACCTGTTCAAGCTGCTGATCTGCACTACCTTCTTCCTGCCTGCTTACGGTGTGCTGCTGAATATTCTGACCAAAAAACTGACTACGGTACGCACTGCTGAAAAATCAGAAACCGAAGCTTTGCAAACGCGTTAAGCAAATCTCAAAAAGGCCGTCTGAAAACACTGCTTTGTTTTCAGACGGCCTTTTTTTTATTTTATGACACGCAAAATGTGAAAATCGGGAAAATGCTCAACGCGGGCATTTCACTTTCTTCACGCGCCCTTCCAAGCTGATATAACGCCCCGCCAAGCTTTCTGCATCATCGCTGACTTTGATGCACTCGCCTGATTTCATTCCGTCAATCATCCGCACGGCAGGGTTTTCTATATACATCCACCAAAGCCCTTTATCGGTTGCAATCGGATAACCGTCGCCCGAACCTTCTTCGTGATATTCTTTGATTTGCTTGATTTGCCGCGCGGTAAAATCCTTCAACCTCAAAATTTGCGACTGCTGTGCAGCGGAAGCAGACAAGACCGAACCGCACAACAAAACCACCAATAATCCCTTTTGCATCATTTCCATCTCCCGAAAAAGTTGAGCATACAAAAAACCCTGCCGCCTAAGCAACAGGGTTGGAAACGTTTTGACGATTATTCGTCAGCGCCGGTGTATGGGCGAACGCTTACGGTTTTGCGGTTCAAGCGGCCTTTTACGGCAAACTCAACATAACCGTCTACTTTTGCGAACAAGGTGTGGTCTTTACCCATACCTACATTGTCGCCTGCGTGGAATTTGGTACCGCGTTGACGGACAATGATAGAACCCGCAGGAATCAGCTCGTTACCGTAGGCTTTTACACCCAGGCGTTTGGCTTCTGAATCGCGGCCGTTTTTAGAGCTACCGCCAGCTTTTTTCGTTGCCATTTGTATTTACTCCTGATAATTAAAAATTAGGCGATTGCCACGATTTCGATTTGGGTGAAATTCTGACGGTGGCCTTGACGTTTTTGGTAGTGTTTGCGGCGGCGCATTTTGAAAATGCGGATTTTCTCGCCGCGGC
>JAUNKU010000061.1:0-4339 GCA_030532645.1 Neisseria sp.
TCGCACGCATCGCACTGCAACAATTTATGAAATAATTTTCTCCGGAAAATACACCGCCTGAAAGTGAAAAGACATTCAGGCGGTTTGTTTTATGTGGCATAATCAACCGATTTTATTCCATATAAACCACACTATTCAGGGGAACGAAATGAGCGGACACGAAACCATCAGTGCGCAAACCAAGGCGAATATTCTGGCGGAGGCGCTGCCTTATATCCGCCGCTTTTCCGGCAGTACGTTTGTGATTAAATACGGCGGCAATGCGATGACCGAAGGCCGTCTGAAAGAAGGCTTTGCCAAAGATGTTACCCTGCTGAAACTGGTGGGCATCAATCCGGTGATTGTGCACGGCGGCGGCCCGCAAATTAACGAAATGCTGGAAAAAGTAGGCAAGGAAGGCGAATTTGTCCAAGGTATGCGGGTTACCGATGCGGAAACGATGAATATCGTGGAAATGGTGCTCGGCGGCCACGTCAATAAAGAAATCGTTTCGCTGCTAAACCAGCACGGCGGCAAGGCGGTGGGGGTAACCGGCCGCGACAATCATTTTATCCGTGCGAAAAAGCTGTTTATCAATACGCCGGAGCAAAACGGCGTGGACATCGGCCAAGTGGGTGTGATTGAAAGCATCGATACTTCGCTGATTCAGGAAATGGTCGAGCGCGGCTATATTCCTGTGGTTGCGCCGATCGGTGTCGGCCGTCAGGGCGAGGCGTTCAATATCAATGCGGATTTGGTGGCGGGCAAGCTGGCGGAAGAATTGGACGCGGAAAAGCTGATTTTGATGACCAATATTACCGGTGTAATGGATAAAGAAGGCAATCTGCTGACCAATTTAACGCCGAAAAAAATCGATGATTTGGTGGCCGACGGTACGCTCTACGGCGGTATGCTGCCGAAAATCAGCTCGGCGGTGGAAGCGGCGGTGAACGGCGTGAAGGCTGTGCATATTATTGACGGGCGCGTGCTGAATGCGTTGCTGCTGGAAATTTTCACCGACAGCGGTGTCGGTTCGATGATTTTGGCAGAAGAAAAAGCCTGATTGCTGCTGTAACAAGGCCGTCTGAAAACGGGGGAAAGGCAATATCCCTGTTTTCAGACGGCCTTTATGCTTGCCGGTTTAACGGAACAAATCCATTACTTTCACAAATACCATCAATACGCCGTAGCCCAACGGCAGGCCAACCAACAGCCAGCGCCACCATACTTGGCGGCCGCCGTGCGACAAAGCTCCGGCCAGCAGATAGGCATCGGAAACGGCGGTTTCGTCATCCGGATTACCGCTTTTCGCCGCTTGGACAATACTTTTCTCGTGATGTTTTTCGTGCACGGCTTTTACGGCGAAATTGCACAGCAAACCGATCACCAGCAAGGCCGCCATAATATACATTGTTACGCTGTATGCCTGCGCAGCCGGTACGCCGTCGGCAATCTGGCTTTGGCGGATATAATTGACCAATACCGGGCCGGCCACAGCCGCCAGCGACCAAGCCAGCAGCAGTCTGCCGTGAATCGCGCCCACTTGATAAGTGCCGAACAAATCTTTCAAATAAGCCGGAATGGCGGCAAAACCGCCGCCGTACATCGACATAATCACGCAAAAGCCGATAACAAACAGCATTTTATTGCCGCTGGCGCCGATAGACGGCACAGCAAAATACAGCAACGCGCCGAGTACGAAAAACACGGTGTAAGTTGCCTTCCGGCCGATTTTGTCGGAAATGCTCGACCAGAAAAAACGGCCGCCCATATTAAACAGACTCAACAGGCCGACAAAACCGGCCGCCGCCGCTGCCGATACCGCGCTTTGTGCGCCCACCGAAGTTTCGGAAAACAATTCTTGAATCATTACCGAAGCCTGCCCCAACACGCCGATACCGGCGGTTACATTCAGGCACAACACGGCAAACAGCAGCCAAAATTGCGGCGTTTTCATTGCCGTGGCCGCGCTGACGTGGTTTTGCGTCACCAAGCCTTTGCTTTTCGGCGCCACAAATCCGGCAGGCTTCCAGTTTTCAGACGGCACTTTAATCGTCCACACGCCGAACATCATAAACACAAAATAAAACAGCCCGAGCACAACGAACGTTTCCGCCACGCCGACCGATACCGGCGAAGCGAAATAATTCATCAGCGCCACCGATAAAGGCGAAGCCAGCATTGCGCCGCCGCCGAAACCCATAATCGCCAAGCCGGTTGCCATACCCGGTTTGTCGGGAAACCATTTCATCAGTGTGGATACCGGCCCGATATAGCCCAAACCCAAGCCTACGCCGCCGAGTACGCCGTTGCCCAGATACAGCAGCCAGAGATTGTGGGTATGCACGCCGAGCGCGGCCAGCAGGAAACCGGCACCGAAACAGCAGGCCGCCACAAACATTGCTTTGCGCGGCCCGACCCGCTCCATCCAAGTGCCGAACAGCGCAGCCGATGCGCCCAATACTGCCAAAGCGATGCTAAACACCCAGCCGACCGTGGTCAGCTGCCAATCATCGGGCGCAGATTCGGTGATGCCGATTACTTTGGTTAAAGGCGCGTTAAACACCGAATAAGCGTAAATCTGGCCGATGGACAAATGCACCGCCAAGGCCGCCGGTGGCACCAGCCAGCGGTTGTAATCGGGCGGCGCAACCGTGTGTTTGCGGTCGAGAAAAGACATAAAACTCCCTTTTTTCCGGAAATAAACAGCGAAAGGCCGCCATTTTAACAAGAAACGGATATTTATTCTTTTTCATTTATTTCCGAAAGCGCAGTGATTTGGTTCATACAGAAAGGCCGTCTGAAAACAGGCTGCACCGGCAGCGTATGTTTTCAGACGGCCTCAAAAGCATTGTTCAGCGATCGAAATGAATGCGCGGATCAATCCAAGCATAAGACAAATCGGATAATAATTTTGCCGCCAAGCCCATCAGCGTAAACACATAAAGCGTTCCCATTACCACGGGATAATCGCGTTTGACTACCGATTCGTAAGACAGCAGCCCCAAGCCGTCCAAAGAAAACAGGGTTTCAATCAGCAGGCTGCCGGTAAAAAATGCGCCGATAAACGCCGCCGGAAAGCCGGTTACCAGCGGAATCATTGCATTACGCAAAACGTGGCGCGTTAGAATCTGCCGCTCGCTCAAACCTTTGGCACGCGCGGTAAACACATATTGGCGGCGGACTTCTTCGAGAAACACGTTTTTCGTCAATACTGTCATTACCGCCAGATTACCGGCCACCGAAGCCGTTACCGGCAGCGCGATATGCCAAAGATAATCGCCGATTTTGGCCGCCGGAGCGAGCTGTCCCCAATCGTCGCCCACCAAACCGCCCTGCGGAAACCAAGCAAAAAAGCTGCCGCCGCCGAACAGCACCAGCAAAGCCAAACCCAGCACAAAAGGCGGAATCGTGTAGCCCAATACAATCAGCATACCGCTGACCATATCGAAACGGCTGCCGTCTTTCACGGCTTTGGCAATGCCCAACGGGATACAGATAAGATAAGTCAGGAAAAATGTCCACAAGCCGAGGCTCATCGACACCGGCATTTTCTGTTTGACCAGCTCGAAAACCGTAGCGTGATGGAAAAAGCTTTCGCCCAAATCAAAGCGCAGAAAACGCCAAACCATTTCGCCGAAACGCTGCAAAGGCGGTTTGTCGAAGCCGTAGAGCGCGTTCAGCTTGGCCAACTCTTCCGCCGCCAGCTGCCCGCCCTGCCCCAAACCTTTGCCCGCCGCCACCGACACTTCGCCTGCCACGCCGCCGCCCGACAACTGTGCAGCCAACTGCTCCACCGGCCCGCCGGGGACAAATTGGATAACGGCAAACGTCAGCGCCAAAATGCCGAACACGGTCGGCACCAACAGCAAAAGACGTTTCAAAACATAACGCAACACGGGCAATCCTGTCGGCAAAAGGCCGTCTGAAAAATGAAGGTTTTGCTGTTTTGCAGCTTGGTTTGGAACGAAGTGGAAATCCGACAAAACAATATCGTTTCCGGCCGGCTGCAATCAACCGTCATACTCGGGCTTGACCCGAGTATCCCCATCAAACATTCAGAGGCAGGCAAACCATCACAATAACTTTTCAGACGGCATCGGTTTATTTATTGATAAAAAAGTCCAACAAAGGCTCGACCAGCAACTCTTTGAACAAAAAGCCGAATACGCCCAAGCCCAGCACCAGAAACAGTACAAACATACCGAACTTGCCGGCATTGGATTTTTTACCCAAGTCATACACGATAAAGCCCAAAAAAATAATGAGCACGGTCAGGCAGATTTTCAGCGCCCAACCGGAAAATTCGGCTTCGGTCATTTTTTCTCTTTATTTCAATCAGATAATTTAACAATAGATT
>JAUNKU010000061.1:4439-9078 GCA_030532645.1 Neisseria sp.
ATGCCGTAACAAACCCAAGCATCGCAACAGCGGAATATTCAGACGGCCTCTGTACGCAAGGCCGTCTGAAAAGCTTTGCCATTTTAAACCTGCGCCAAAGCCTGTTCCAAATCGGCAATCAAATCATCGGCATATTCCAAGCCGACTGAAATGCGGATCAGTCCTTCCGGAATACCGGCCTCCTGCTTGGCTTCCGCGCTCATTCTGCCGTGCGTGGTCGTCCACGGGTGCGTGATGGTGGAGCGCACGTCGCCCAAGTTGGCGGTTTTCGAGAAAATCTTCACGCTGTCAATAACTTTCCACGCCGCTTCTTGACCGCCTGCTACTTCAAACGCTACCACAATGCCGCCTGCTTTTTGCTGTTTTTCCACCAAATCCGCTTGAGGATGGTCGGCAAAACCGGCGTGGTAAACCGCGCGGATTTTATCGTGGCCGCGCAGCCAAGCCGCTAGTTTGTCGGCATTGGCGCACTGTTTTTCCATACGGACAAACAGCGTTTCCGTCCCGCTCAGCAGCACCCACGCGTGAAACGGCGACAGCGATACACCGGCGGCATTCATATAAAGCTGAACCTGTTTCATCAGCTCGGCGCGGCCGGTAACCACGCCACCCTGCACGCGGCCTTGGCCGTCAATCGCTTTGGTGGCCGACTGTACCGACAAATCCGCGCCCCATTTCAAAGGCTGCTGCAAAGCCGGCGTCAAGAAGCTGTTGTCCACCACCAAAAGCGCGCCTGCTGCGTGTGCGATTTCGGCCAAAGCGGCCAAATCGGCTACTTCGTTCAAAGGATTGGACGGCGTTTCCAAGAAAAACATTTTGGTATTCGGCTGTACTGCGGCACGCCATTCGGCCAAATCGGTTTGCGACACAAAGGTAATTTCGATGCCGAAACGCTTAACGTGGTTGGTCAGAAAACCCATTGTCGTGCCGAACAGGCTGCGGCTGCACACCAAGTGGTCGCCCGCGCTCAGGAAAGTCAGCAACGCCGCCTGAATAGCCGCCATACCGGTTGCCATTGCCACCGACTGCTCGCCGCCTTCCAACTGAGAAATGCGCTGGTTGAACGCGGCTACGGTCGGATTGGCGGTGCGGCTGTATGTAAAACCGGCTTTTTCTCCGGCAAACAAAGCCGCGCCGTCCGCTGCGGTGTCGAACATAAAGCTGCTGGTAACAAACAGCGCTTGGTTGTGTTCATTGTATTCGGTTTGGAATTTGGAACCGCGGATAGCCAGCGTTTCCGGATGCAGAGGTTTGCTCATTTTTCTTCTCCGTTTTTCTTATGTTCCGTTGCTGTTGCGCCCAAACCGCTGGGGCTTTCAGCGCCGTTTTTCAGACGGCACCGGCAGGTGGAGGCCGTCTGAAAAACAGAAAGCGGCTTTTTCGCGCAACGAAAAGGCATAAACGCAAAAAGCCGCACTTCTAAAATGCGGCTTGTGCCCGTATCAGTCTTCGCCGTCGTCCACGCGCACGCTGTGGTCGATCAAGCCGGGGCGGACAAAAGCAGCCGCGCCGGAAGATTTGCTTGCTGAAAGGCGTTGCAGATAGTTTTCATCAATATCGCCCGTGATGTAAACACCGTTGAAGCAAGAGCTGTCGAAGCCCTCAATCGCCGGATTCATCTCGCGGATAAGGTTTTCCAAATCACTCAAATCTTGGAACACGCAGCCGTCGGCGCTGATTTCTTCTGCCACTTCGGCGGCAGTACGGCCGTTGGCAATCAGCTCCTCGCGGGTCGGCATATCAATGCCGTACACGTTCGGGTAGCGTACTTCCGGTGCGGCAGAGGCGAAAAATACTTTTTTCGCACCGACGGCACGCGCCATTTCTACGATTTCGCGGCTGGTTGTACCGCGCACGATGGAGTCGTCCACCAGCAGAATGTTTTTGCCTTCAAATTCAGACGGCATCGGATTCAGTTTCTGGCGAACCGATTTTTTGCGCGTTGCCTGACCGGGCATAATAAAGGTGCGGCCGATATAGCGGTTTTTCACAAAGCCTTCGCGGTACGGTTTGCCTAAATGATGCGCCAACTCCATCGCACTCGGGCGGCTGGTATCGGGAATCGGCATCACCACATCGATTTCGTCCACATTCAGCTCGCGCTTCACTTTTTCCGCCAAGGTAACGCCCATTTTGACACGCGATTCGTAAATCGATACGCCGTCAATCACCGAATCCGGGCGGGCGAAGTAAACATATTCGAACAGGCAGGGTTTCAAAGCGGCTTGGTCGGCACACAGTTTGCTGTACACTTTGCCGTCCAACGAAATAAATACGGCCTCGCCCGGTGCGACATCGCGCACGGTTTCGTAAGCTAGGCTGTTGAATACCACCGATTCGGAAGCTACGCCCCAATCGGTTGCGCCGTCTGAATTTTCGTATTTTCCCAACACCAGCGGACGGATGCCGAACGGATCACGGAAAGCCAGCAGACCGTAACCGGCAATCAGCGCCACCACGCCGTACGCACCGCGCACACGTTGGTGGACGCGCGAAACGGCATTGAAAATTTGCTCGACATTCAAACGGTTGCTCTCGCCGCTGTTCACTTCTTTCCGCAATTCGTGCGCCAATACGTTGAGCAGCACTTCGGAATCGGAACCGGTGTTGACGTGACGCAGATGCTTGTCGCACACGGTTTCGTACAATTCATCGGTATTGGTCAGATTGCCGTTATGCGCCAGCACGATACCGAACGGCGAGCTGACGTAAAACGGCTGGGCTTCGGCGCTGCTGCCGGCATTGCCTGCGGTCGGATAACGGACGTGGCCGATACCGATATTGCCCGTCAAATCACGCATATTGCGGGTGCGGAACACTTCGCGCACCATACCTTTGCCTTTGTGCATATGGAAAGTCGAGCCTTCCATTGTTGCAATGCCTGCTGCATCTTGTCCTCGGTGCTGCAACATTTGCAGGCCGTCGTACAACAGCTGGTTAACGGGTTCGTGGGCCAACAGGCCGAAAACGCCACACATCTGAATTTCTCCGAAAAATTAAAGTTTGGGATACTGCACTTGATTTGCCAGATAATCCGGCAGATAAGGAACGGCCGTTGCGGCCAACTGCTCGAAATATGGGGCAGTAAGGGAATTTTTCCAGTCGTCGCTCTGCGGCAGGTCGGTAAACGCGCAAACCAACACCGCCAACGTTACCAGCAACAAGCCCTTAATCAGGCCGAATATGCCGCCCAGCAGGCGGTTGATGCCGCCCAAGCCGGCCGACTCGGCAGCCGAAGTCAGCAATGAGCGCAACAGTTTTAACACAATTAAAGCAGCGGCAAACAGCAAAACAAAGCCGCCCGTTACCGCCAAAGCCTGCGGCTGTACCGAACCCAAGGCGGTTTCGGCAAACGGAGCGGCAAATGTTTTGGCAAACAGAAACGCCGCCAGCCAGCTGGCCAGCGACATCAGTTCGGCAATCATACCTCGCATAAAGGATACCGCCCCCGATAAGGCCAGTATCCCCAATGCGAGCATATCAAACACTGTCATTACTGCTTCTCAACCAGTTTGCCGTTGATACCCTTCTCTTTCAGACGGCCTAAGGCGCGCTCGGCAGCCTCTTTGGTCGGATAAGAGCCGGTACGCACGCGGTACACTTTGCCTTTATCGGTATTGACAACCGTAATATCGGCCACAATACCCGAATCGCGCAAACGCTGGCGTACTTTTTTGGCCGCTTCTTCATCACGGAATGCGCCGGCCTGAATATTGGCTCTGGTATCTTTTTTCGGCTCGGCTTTTTTGCTTTCGGCTTTCTTAGGCTCGGCCTTTTTCGTTTCCGCTTTCTTAGGCTCTGTTTTCTTCACATCAGCCTTTTTCGCCTCGGCTTTCTTGGCTTCCGCCTGTTTTTTCAGCTCGGCAGCACGGCGTTCGGCTTCGGCAGCCTGTTTGCGCAGTTCGGCAGCTCGGCGTTCGGCCTCTGCCAGCTTCGACATACCGCTTTCTTTCTTCTCAGCGGTTTTGCGCTCTTCGGCACGTTTTTTCAGCTCGGCCGCGCGTTTGGCTTCCGCTTCTTTGCGCTCTTTGGCACGACGCTCTTCATCCGCTTTCTTGCGGCGCTCTGCCTCTCGCGTCTCTTCGCGTTTTTTCTCTGCTTCGCGCTCTTTCAGACGGCGTTCTTCGTCAGCTTTTTTCTTACGCTCGGCCTCGCGGCTGTCTGCCTGTTTCTTCTCGGCGGCACGCTTGGCTTCAGCCTCTTTGCGCTCTTTGGCACGACGCTCTTCGTCTGCCTTCTTGCGCGCTTCGTCGCGTTCTTTTACTCGGCGTTCTTCGTCTGTTTTCTTCTTGCGTGCTTCATCACGCTCCTCTGCACGCTTGGCCTCCTGCTTGGCTTTTTCGCGCTCGGCACGACGTGCCTGCAAACGTTTTTTCAATTCTGCTTCACGTTCACGGCGCAGCTTGGCTTCAGCTTCTTTTTTCTTCTTCGCCGCTTCTTCGGCCTTTTTCTCTTCCGGCGATTTCGGGAACGTTACAGCCGCAACCGTTTCCACCGCTTGAACCGCCTTCGTACCGGCTTGCGCTGACTGCCGGTTTTCAGACGGCGTTTCAAGCACTTCGCCGTCAACAACCTCGGCAACCGGCTCGGCGGCTTCTACCGCCTGCTGGACTTCGCGGATGGTTTCCTCAGCTGCACT
>JAUNKU010000062.1 GCA_030532645.1 Neisseria sp.
TGCAGGAAACCACCTCGCTTTACCGGCTGCGTACAGCCAAATAAATATCCGAGCCGAAAAAGTGCAAAAAGGCCGTCTGAAAAATGCTACTTCGGCAACACAGCATTTTTCAGACGGCCTTTCAGCCAATCAACTCCGCTGGGTTATCCTCCTCAATTCATCATACGCTTCAAAACTCCCTATTCAGCCCCTTTTACCAACAATATTTTTCAGACGGCCTTGCGCTTTTGAGGCCGTCTGAAAAACGCCTTTTCCGGCCGTGCTATAATCGCTCTTTTTTTCTAGCGGCTTTTTATGACGGTTTTTTCTTCTGTTTGTCTGATTATTCTGCTGATTTTAATCAGCGCCGTGGTTTCTTGTGCAGAAATCGCGCTGGCTTCTTCGCGCAAAATCAAGTTGCAGATGATGGGTAAGGAAGGCGATACGCGGGCGTTGGATGCGTTGAAATTGCAGGAGCAGCCGGGCAGTTTTATTACGGTGGTGCAAATCGGGCTGAATACGGTGGCAATTTTGGCCGGTATTGTCGGCGAAGCGTCGCTGAATCCTTATTTTACGCAGTGGTTCAAACCGCTGCCGCAGGCGGATATGCTCGGTTCGCTGACTTCGTTTGTGCTGGTAACGGGCAGCTTTATTCTGTTTGCCGATCTGATGCCCAAGCAGTTTGCGCTGACCAATCCGGAACGCGTGGCGGTATGGGTGGTGCGGCCGATGATGATGCTGATTTTCCTGTTCAAGCCGGTTGTGTGGATTTTCAACGGTTTGGCTTCGGCATTTTTCAAGGCTTTGAATATTTCGACTGTGCGGCAGGACAAGCTGACTTATGAAGATATTTATGCGGTAATGGATGCGGGCGCGCAGGCCGGTGTGCTGAAACAGCAGGAGCATTATCTGATTGAAAATGTGTTTGAAATGCAGGAACGTACGGTTACTTCGGCGATGAGTACGCGCGAATCTATCGTTTATTTTGATAAAAACGATGATGCCGAGCGCGTGATGGAAGTGATGGCGGAAAAGCCGCACAGCAAATTTTTGGTGTGCAACGGCAATTTGGAACACGTTATCGGCTATATTGAAGCGCACGCGCTTTTGACGCTGTTTCTGAAAGAAGACAATGTGGCGCTGACCGATAAGCGGATTCTGCGCAAAGCCTTGTTTATTCCGGATACGCTGACGCTGTTTGATGTACTGGAAGCGTTTAAAAGCTCGGGCGAGGATTTTGCCGTCATCGTAAACGAATATGCGTTGGTGGTCGGCGTGGTCACGCTGAAAGACGTGATGAATATCGTGATGGGCGAATTGGTAAACACCGAAGAGGAAGCGCAGATTATGCAGCGTTCGGCCGATACTTGGCTGGTGGACGGTGCAACACCGCTGGAAGATGTGATGCGGACGTTCGGTATCGAGGAATTTCCGCATTCGGAAAATTATGAAACCATTGCCGGTTTTATGATGTATTCGCTGCGGAAAGTACCGAAAAGAACGGATTATGTGATATTCGGCAACTATAAATTCGAGGTAGTCGATACGGAGCATTTCAAAATCGACCAGCTTTTGGTATCGCTCCACAAAACAGACAAAAAATAAATCTTTACACAGCCCTGCTCTTGCCAAAGCAGGGCTTTTTCGTAGATGATAACTACACGCCGCTACACGGCGTTCCGAGAAACTGCAAAGGAGAACAAAAATGCGTTACGCCAATCCGAATACCGAAGGCAGCAAAATCCATTTCAAAAAGAAATACGATAACTTTATCGGCGGCAAATGGACGCCACCTGTTGACGGCGAATATTTTGACGATATTTCGCCGGTGGACGGCAAAGCCTTTGCCAAAGTTGCCAAATCCAATGCCAAAGACATCGAGCTTGCGCTGGACGCAGCCCACGCAGCCAAAGCGGCTTGGGCGAAAACCTCGCCGACCGAGCGTTCCAATCTGCTGTTGAAAATCGCCGACCGCTTGGAAGCCAATTTGGAAACGCTGGCCGTTGCCGAAACTTGGGAAAACGGCAAGCCGGTGCGCGAAACGCTGGCCGCCGATATTCCGCTGGCGATTGACCATTTCCGCTATTTTGCCGGCTGTATCCGCGCCCAAGAAGGCGGCATCAGCCAAATCGACGACGATACCGTCGCCTATCATTTCCACGAGCCTATCGGCGTAGTCGGCCAAATTATTCCTTGGAACTTCCCGATTCTGATGGCTGCTTGGAAAATCGCGCCTGCATTGGCGGCCGGTAACTGCATCGTGCTGAAACCTGCCGAGCAAACGCCGGTCAGCATTATGGTATTGGTAGAGCTGATTGCCGATTTGCTGCCTTCCGGTGTGCTGAATGTGGTAAACGGCTTCGGCCCGGATGTCGGCCAGCCTTTGGCCACCAATCCGCGTATCGATAAGGTAGCCTTTACCGGCTCGACCGAAATCGGCCAAAAAATTATGCAGTTCGCTACCGAAAACATCATTCCGGTTACCTTGGAGCTGGGCGGTAAATCGCCGAACATCTTCTTTGCCGACGTAATGGACGAAGACGACGAATTTTTGGACAAAGCTTTGGAAGGCTTTACAATGTTCGCGCTCAACCAAGGCGAAGTCTGCACCTGCCCTTCGCGCGCATTGGTACACGAAAGCATCGCCGAAGCCTTCTTGAAAAAAGCCGTAGAGCGCGTGCGCCAAATCAAAACCGGCCATCCGCTCGACACCGACACAATGATCGGCGCACAAGCCAGCCAAGAGCAGCAAGACAAAATCTTGGGCTGCATCGCCAAAGGTAAGGCGGAAGGCGCAGAAGTGCTGACCGGCGGCGGCGAACGTACCGAAACCGAAGGCGGTTTCTACATCGAGCCTACCATCTTCAAAGGCGACAACAGTATGGCCATCTTCCAAGAAGAAATCTTCGGCCCGGTATTGTCGGTAACCACCTTTAAAGATTTCGACGAAGCCATTGCCATCGCCAACGATACGATGTACGGCCTCGGCGCAGGCGTATGGTCGCGCAACGGCACCGTTGCCTACCGCGCCGGCCGCGCCATCCAAGCCGGCCGCGTATGGACCAACTGTTACCACCTCTACCCTGCCCACGCAGCCTTCGGCGGTTACAAAAAATCCGGCATCGGCCGCGAAACCCACAAAATGATGCTCGGCCACTACCAGCAAACCAAAAACCTGCTGGTAAGCTACTCAGCCAAAGCATTGGGCTTCTTCTAAAACGCGTGTAAACACCGTTTATCAAACCGACAGCCTGCCGTTTATCCGGCAGGCTGTTTTGTCCGTTAATCGGTTAAAGGCCGTCTGAAAAACACTGCTTTTCAGACGGCCTTCATTACCAAACTGTTTAAAAAATCTTCTTCGACACATCGCTGACAAAATTCTTGCCTGCACGATGATCGCTGCCGGTTTTTGATGCGCTGACAGCATAGCGTTTGTCTCCGGCAAAGACCAAACGGTGGTGCTTTCCGTCTTCCGAATGCTGGAAACCCAACTTTTTCAAACCTTCCAACGTTGAGCCGCTCAAACCGGTATAATTCCTCATCAATTCTTGCAAAACTTGTCTTTTTTCCTGACGGAAATCTTGATCCAAACGGTTTGCGGAAAGCAAATCGATCAAAATATGCTGTTTGCGACTGTCGGCTACGGTTGCCTTGTCCAGCTCGTTTTGCAGCGCTTCCAAAATAAAGCTCCTGATTTCGTAAGCATATAAATCCTGCTCACTGCCCGACACCAGCACACCTTCAGCCATACTCAGGCGCGCAGCCTCCAAACGGTAGATTTCGGCTTGCAGCCGGATAATCTCCTGATCGGCTTCTGCCAGCTTTTCATCACGGATTTTGATGTCTTTGTCAAAAGCATCAATATATTCTTGCAGCTCGCCATTATCGGCATAATCCTGTTTCAGCTGTGCCAAACGCTGTTTGGACAGGCTTTCTTTCAAAGCCAGCCAGCTGCACCGGCCGGACTGTTTTTTATTCGCCAACGCCTGCACAATATCCTGCTCGATATTGTCAGCCAACTGCTGTTCGTCCTGGCAAGATTCAGATAAATAATAAGATTTACGCGCTTGACTGCCCGGCCAGTACACGCCCGTCGTGCCGCCGTATACATTGCGGGCATCGGTCAGGTTTTTCAACGCAATGGAAAATGCCTGATCCGGCTCAACCACAATATGCGCCACACCGGCCAGCCGTTTGGCCAGCTCGTTGGGATTCAGCTGATAGGGACGCGGGCCGTGCTGGAAACTGATATACACCATCGGCAAGCTGTTGCCTGCTTGGTTCTGCATCCATGCCGCCGCTTTTTCTTCATCACCCGCTTGCAGATAAAGTGCTCTATCGGAAACAACCAATTCCCCGTCTTCACCGCCGCCGAACCGTTCAAACACCTGTTTGATAAAATAAGGTTTTTTCGCTTTCGGCAGCCATGTCGAAGCATTAGGCAGCTCGCAGCTGAGTTGGAAACCGAGCATCTGCACGCCCTTTTCCCGCGTGGACACAATGGTGGTCACCCAATCTTTGCTGCCGTCATGGTGGGTAAAACGGATACCGCCGATTTCAAAACCGCTTTCTTCATCATAAACATAGCCGGATTCCAGTTTCTCGCCATCCTGCTGTACGGTTTTTTCGGCAGTCTTGCCGTCCCCCAAATGAGTAAAGTCCTTTTGCGAAAGCCGGTAATGCCGACTGCCGTCAATCCATTCTCCGGCCAATGCCAACACATCTTTCACTCCGGTCGCCACATTCAGCGGAAATTCGGTCGAATAAAGCAACATCTTGATTCTCCTTTTCTCTTTTCAGTCGGCACCGAACAACAAACCTTCCTTAATCGCTCGAATTCTGTCGCGCAATACGGCGGCTTCTTCAAACTGCAAATCGCGTGCCGCCTGCTGCATCGCTTTTTCCAAGCGTGCAATTTCTTTAACAGCATCTTCTTCGGTATGGATTTCGGCCGCGCTGCCTTTGCCTTTTTTCGTATCGGTTTTAGCTGCGCTGAAACTCGCTTTGCTCGTTTTCAGACGGCCTTTTCCGCCGGCTTCGTCGTGATATACGCCGTCGATGATGTCTTTGACTTGCTTTTTGATTTGCTGCGGCACAATGCCGTGTTCTTCATTGAATTTAATCTGTTTTTCGCGGCGGCGTTCGGTTTCTTCAATCGCAGCTTTCATAGAATCGGTGATTTTGTCGGCATACAGAATCGCCACGCCGTTCACATTCCGCGCCGCGCGGCCGATGGTTTGAATCAAGCTGCGGTGCGAGCGCAGAAAGCCTTCTTTGTCGGCATCGAGAATGGCGACAAGCGACACTTCGGGAATGTCCAAACCTTCACGCAAAAGGTTGATGCCGACCAATACGTCAAACAAACCCAAGCGCAAATCTCTAATGATTTCAACGCGTTCAACCGTATCAATATCGCTGTGCAGATAGCGCACTTTGATGCCCAGCTCGCTGTAATAATCGGTTAATTGTTCCGCCATACGTTTGGTGAGCGTGGTAACCAGCACGCGCTCGTTTTTGGCAATGCGCTCGTTGATTTCGGACAATAAATCATCGACTTGCGTGGCAACGGGGCGGATTTCGATGACAGGATCGACCAAGCCGGTCGGGCGTACGACTTGCTCCACCACTTGCCCGGCGTGTTCTTCCTCATACTTGGCCGGTGTTGCCGAAACAAAAATGGTTTGCGGCATAATTTTTTCAAATTCGTGGAACTTCAACGGCCGGTTGTCACGTGCCGACGGCAGGCGGAAGCCGTAATCCACCAGATTTTGTTTGCGCGAGGCATCGCCTTTGTACATACCGCCGATTTGTGACACGGTAACGTGGCTTTCGTCGATAAACATAATGGCGTTTTTCGGC
The DNA here is from genome assembly GCA_030532645.1 of Neisseria sp. Lineage (GTDB taxonomy): Bacteria > Pseudomonadota > Gammaproteobacteria > Burkholderiales > Neisseriaceae > Neisseria. Next base: position 5,839 of record JAUNKU010000062.1, read on the forward strand.
AGGTAATCCATCAGCGTGGGCGGCGGTTCGCCCTCTTTTTTGCCGGAAAAGTGGCGGCTGTAATTCTCAATGCCTTTGCAGAAACCCATTTCATACAGCATTTCCAAGTCGAAACGGGTGCGCTGTTCGATGCGCTGCTGCTCAACGGGGCGGTTTTCTTTGGTAAAAAAATCAATGCGTTCGCGCAATTCTTCTTTGATGCTTTCGCAAGCGCGCAAAACGGTATCGCGCGGCGTTACATAATGGCTGGACGGGAACACGGTATAGCGGCCGACACGCTGTACGCCGGCACCGGTCAGCGGATCAAACAAATCCAAGCGGTCAATTTCATCGTCAAACAAGCTGATACGCAGCGCATTGTCCGAGCTTTCCGCCGGATAAACATCAATCACGTCGCCGCGCACGCGGAACGAGCCGCGTTTGAAATCCATATCGCCGCGCTCGTACTGCATCGAAACCAAAGTTGAAATAATATCGCGCTGTGCCAGCGTATCGCCCTCTTTCACCGACAACACCATTTGCTGGTATTCAGTCGGGTCGCCGATACCGTAAATCGCGGAAACCGTAGCCACAATAATCACATCGTCACGCGTCATCAGGTTTTTGGTGGCCGACAAACGCATCTGCTCGATATGTTCGTTAATCGCGCTGTCTTTTTCGATAAACAGATCACGGCTGGGTACATACGCTTCGGGCTGATAGTAATCATAGTAAGACACAAAATATTCCACCGCATTTTCGGGGAAAAATTCGCGCATCTCGGCATACAGCTGCGCCGCCAGCGTTTTATTGTGCGCCATAATAATGGCCGGTCGGCCGCTTTGTGCAATCACATTCGCCATCGTATATGTCTTGCCCGAACCGGTAACGCCCAGCAGCGTTTGCGCGGCAAGGCCGTCTGAAAGTCCTTCCAGCAAACCCGCAATCGCCGCAGGCTGGTCGCCCGCCGGCGGAAAAGGCTGATGAAGTTTGAACGGCGAATGTTCGTATTGGATAAGCTGCATTTTTCAGACGGCCTCAAACGGAAAAACCGACATTATAACAAATCGGCGTTACGCTTTTTTGCCCGCGCCCTGCCGCCGGAGTGGTACAATTCGGGCGGTTTGCTACATTTGGAGAGAAAAAATATGAACTTGTTTCCGGCTTTGGCCGAACGTTACGGCGAAGAGCAGCTTTCCGCAGGGGCGGCACAGCGTTTGGCACAAGAAATCGCCTTTGGCCCGATTGTGTTCCAAGTTTCGCGCCTGATGCTGAAATACGGCATTCTCGCCCGCTTGAACGAACACCGCGAAGACGGCCAAACTTTGGAAGAATTGGCCGAAGCTGCCGGTTTAAGCCGCTACGGTGCACAAGTTCTGCTGGAATCTTCGCTGACCATCGGTACGGTACACACGCGTGACAACCGCTATTTCATCAGCAAAGCCGGCTATTTTCTGCTGACCGACAAAATCGCCAAAATCAATTTAGAATTCGTGCAGGAAATCTGCTACCAAGGAATGTTCGACCTCGATGCCACTTTGCAAAGCGGCAAACCCGAAGGCCTGAAAGTGTTCGGACAATGGCCGACCATCTACGAAGGTCTCTCGCAACTGCCTGAAACCGCGCGTGAAAAATGGCTGGCTTTCGACCATCATTATTCCGACAGCTCCTTTCCGGAAGCGCTGGCCGCCGTGTTCAGCCGCCCAGTCAAAAAACTGCTCGATGTCGGCGGCAACACCGGCCGCTGGGCGCAGCAATGCGTTGCTTATAATCCCAAAGTGGACGTGACCATTATGGACTTGCCGCAACAGCTCGGCCTGATGCGCGAAGCCGTTCAAGGCAAGCCGGGGGCGGAACGCATCCACGGCCATCCTGCCAATCTTCTGGACGACAGCGTACCGTTCCCGACCGGATTTGATGCAATCTGGATGAGCCAATTCCTCGACTGTTTTTCCGAAGCAGAAGTAACCGGCATTCTCAAACGTGCCGCCGTATCAATGGGCGACAATACCGTACTTTATATTATGGAACCGTTTTGGGACCGCCAGCGGTACGAAACCGCAGCCTACTGCCTCACTCAAACCAGCCTCTACTTTACTGCAATGGCCAACGGCAACAGCAAAATCTATCATTCCGAAGATATGATCCGCTGCGCCGAAGCTGCCGGACTGCGCGTAGAAAACATCCGCGACGGCTTGGGTTTGGGACACAGTATTCTGGAATGCCGCAAGACTTAAAACCGCCCGCCACACTTTGCAAGGCCGTCTGAAAAACGCCGCTTTCCGGCTTGAATAAGCAGCCGCGTTTTTCAGACGGCCTGATTGCCGCTGTACAAACTTATTTTCAAAAAGGAATAAAAATGAATATCCTGCCCTTTCAAGCCGACATTGCCGAGCGGATGTTGGTGAACACCGAAAACGAACATATCGCAGCAGAAGCACAGTTTGTCCGTACCGAAAACGGCTACTGGCTGGCTTGGCACAACGGCACCGCCGCCCTGCTCGCGCCGGACACGCCGCCTGATGTTCCTTGTTTCTGGGTGGAAGGCGCGCACGATTTGGCCGAATTAATGGCAATGGTGGAAAACGGCGAATTTGACGAAGTAGAAGAATTTGACGGCGACGACGAAGCGTGGCACGAAGCGGCGCAAGCCTGCGGCCACGAGCATCACGAACACGGTGATGCGTGCTGCGGAGGCAAACATTAAGATGTTCCGATTCCGCAAAGCCGCCCTGCGCCTGCCGCTGCTGTTTGCACTCGTTCTGCCGCTGCAAGGCTGCTTGGTCGCCAGTGCGGTGGATTTGGCCGCCACTACGGTATTTACTGCCGGAAAATTGGTGGTGAAAGGCACGGGCGCGATTATCGAAGCCGCCATTCCCGACGGCGATGACGATGAGAAACCGAAGCCGAAAGCGAAAAAATCCGAGCCACAAACCGATGAAGCGGAAGTCCGCCAAATCGAAATTTCCGTACAGCTGCCGCCGGACGAAGATATGCCGTCTGAAAAATGGCTGGACGAAACGGCGCAATAAAATCAATACAAGCAACTGCTCAGGCCGTCTGAAAATCCGTTTTTCAGACGGCCTTTTGTTTCCTGATAGGAAACCGTTCCTTTCCAAATTGCGCTGTTGTTTTCCTGTTTGCCAACCCTATCTTCCAGTCATCGAAACGCACAGCGT
>JAUNKU010000063.1 GCA_030532645.1 Neisseria sp.
GCCGAAGCAGTCGGCAGCTCAATCGGAATGGAATGTGTCAGCACGGGCATTGTAATCATAAATACAATCAGCAATACCAGCATCACGTCCACCAACGGGGTTACGTTGATGTCGCTCATCGGCGCGTCGTCATCGCCGCCCATCGAACCGAATGCCATTGTTTACTCCTTATGGTTGTGGCCTTGCAGCACTTGGATATGCAGATCGTGGGCAAAGGCGTTCATATCCTGCGCCAGCGTTTTGTTGCTGCGGTTGAGGAAGTTGTAGGCCAATACCGCCGGAATGGCAACAAACAGACCTGCGGCGGTGGCCACCAAAGCCTCGCCGATCGGGCCGGCAACGGCGGCAATATTCATCTGGCCGCTGTTGCTGATATTGATTAAGGCGTGGTAAATGCCCCAAACCGTACCGAACAGGCCGATAAACGGCGCGGTCGAGCCGACTGTGGCCAGCATCGTCATACCGCCTTCGGATTCGCGGCGGATTTCGCCGAGCGTGTGGCCGATTTGGCGCGTCAGGTATTGGTTGACCGATACGCCCGACGACAAATCCGTGCCTTTATTGCGTTGGTAAAACTCGCAGGCTTTGACGGAATCCTGCACCAGACGGCTCATCGGCGATTCGTTTTCACGCGCCACTTTAACGGCTTCTTCCAGATTTTTCGCCGCCCAAAAACGTTCGCGCACCGCGGCATTCGCAGCTTTGGCTTTACGCAGCTTGATAACGCGCACCACGATAATCGTCCAAGTAGCAATGCTCATCAACACCAGCAGCAGGAATACGCTGATCAGAACGGCATCGCCCGATTGAAATACTAAACTCAAATCCATTTTGTTTTTCCGTAGGTTAAATCAAAAATCAAATCAGTATGCCGTCTGAAAACCGCTTTTTTCAGACGGCCTTGTCTTACAACGAGAAGCGCACGGGTACGGTAAACTCCGTCCACACCGAAGCGGAGAAGCTGCCGTTTTGCGCCGCTTTTTTCGCCGCGCGATCCAGTGAGGACGAACCGCTGCGCTTCACAATCTCCACTTTCTGCACTTTACCGCCCGGTGCTACCAAAACTTTCAGCACCACTTTGCCTTCTTCGCCGTTTTCCAGCGCATCGCTCGGGTATTTCGGTGTCGGAATCGCACCGGCTGCTTTCACCGGATTGCCGGCGCTCGAACCGGCGCCTCCCCCCGAAGCATTGCCGTCGCCTTTGCCGTTACCGCCGGAGGTTTTACCGCCCTCTCCGCTGCCTTTGGCTTTGCTGTCGGCTTGGGCATTTTTACCTTCGCCCGTGCCTTTGCCGTCCGGCGCGGTATGTGCGGCTTTGGCCTGACCGCTGCCGTTACCGGTTTTCGCGTTATCCGTTTTCGGCGTTTCTGCCGGCTTGGCGGCCGGTTTCGCTTCGGCTTTCGGCGCTTCCGCCTTCGGTTTCGGCGTATCTTTCGGTTTTTCTACCGGTTTTTCAGACGGCTTGGGTTTCTCAATCTTTTTCGGCTCTTCGCGCTTTTTAGGCTTCTCTTCCACGCGCAAATCGGCTTTTTTCTCTTTCACAACCGCCGGTTTGATTTTCGGCTCGTCCTTCACCACAGGCTTGGGCGGCTCTTTTTTAACCGGCTTCGGTTGCGGCTTCGGCGGTTCGGGCGGCGGCGCAGGCTCGGGCGCAGGCGCAGCTCCGCCCGCTGCGGCAGGCGGCAGTAAATCGGCCAAATCGACAAACTGAATGTCTTGCGACACTTCGGGCTTTTTCGGCGCAAGTTGGGATACCGCCGCCAAAAGCGCGATATGAGCCAATAAAACGCCGACAAAACTTGTCGGGGTTAAAAATCTTTCGTCTCTCATAGGGGTATATCATAATAAAAATTATTCTTATTTGTAAAGTTGTTTCTTTACTTTTCGTTACCATCAAAATCAATAATGGGAAAATTGCCGGCCTGAAAGATTTTGCAATATTTTCCGCTCATTCAAGCATATTTCAGGAAATTTAATATCTTTTATACGTTAAACCACCTTAATGTTTCCTTAAAAAACTTTTCATTTTCCTGAGTTTTTGCTAATTTCGCTTTTCAGGCCGTCTGAAAAAATATTTCAAACCGCAAACCGAAGTGATTTTTTCCTACAATTTTCCGTTTCGAACCACTCCGAACAACAAGGCAGGCAGATATGATTTCATTTGAACAACTAAACAATCCAAAAGATTTTGCATTGGCCGAAGATGCGCGTTTTTTGGCCGAAGCGCTGATGCGGATGCTGGCCGAAGAAACCAGCCCGCCGGTACGCGAAGTGCTGACCCGTTTGGCGAAAAGTGCCGACAGCACGGCCATTGTGGCCGAGGCATTGCCGAAGCTGAACCGCCGTCAAACGGAAAATCTGATTATCGCGTGCAGCCTGTTTGCCCAGATTCTGAACATTGCGGAAGATACGCACCACGAACGCCGCCGCCGCATTCACGAAAAAGACGGCAGCGCGGCGCAGGCCGGCAGTTTCGCCGATTTGCTCGGCAAGCTCTCGGCAGCCGGTGTTTCAGACGGCCGTATTCAGGCGCAGCTCGACCAAACTTCCGTTGCCGCCGTACTGACCGCGCACCCGACCGAAGTGCAGCGGCAGACCACTTTGAATTTCCACCGCCGCATCCGCGCCCTGCTGCCGCGCCGCGAACTGTGCGTCAACGAAGAAGAGCGCGAAGAGCTGTTGCGCGAAGTGCAGACTGTTTTGCTGGCTTTGTGGCAAACCAGCGAAACGCGCCACTTCAAGCTGACCGTCAATAATGAAATCAACAACGGCGTGGATATTTTTCCGCGCAGCTTTTTCCGTGCTGTGCCGCAGCTTTACCGCACGATGCAGCGGCGTTTTCAGACGGCCTTTCCGGCGGTTTCCGTGCCCAATCTGCTGCACATCGGCGGCTGGATTGGCGGCGACCGCGACGGCAATCCTTTTGTTTCCGCCGATACGCTGCGCTTTGCTTTTACGCGCCACGCGGAAACCGCGCTGCGCCATTACCGCGACGAACTGGGCGCGCTGTATCACGATTTAACGCTCTCCGTGCGCCGTGTGGAAGTCGATAACGCTGTCTTGCAGATGTCGGCCGAATCGCCCGATACCGCTGTCAGCCGCGAAGAAGAGCCGTACCGCCGCGCTGTGGTGCTGATGATTTCGCGCATTGCCGCCACCGCGCAAAACTTGGGCTGTACGCTCGGCTGCCGATGGGGTTTGGGCAAACCTTATGCCTCTGCCGATGAATTATCAGCCGATTTGTCCACGCTGCAACGCTCTTTGCAAAACAACGGCAGCGCCCTGCTGGCAGAAGGCCGCTTGGCCGACCTTATCCGCGCGGTTTCCGTGTTCCGCTTTCATCTGATGCCGCTGGATTTGCGCCAACACGCAGGCAAACACGCGGATACCGTTGCCGAATTGTTTGCCGCAGCCGGTTTGGAAGACTACGCCGCGTTGGACGAAAACGGCAAACAGGCCGCACTGCTGCGCGAGCTGGCTTCGGCGCGTCCGCTGTACAACCGTTTCGCCGCCTACGGCGAAGAAGCCGCACGCGAACTGGCTGTTTTCCGCGAAACACGCCGCATCAAAGAGCAATTCGGCGAAGAAGCCGTGTCGCAAAGCATTATTTCCAACTGCGAACAGCCTTCCGATCTGCTGGCCTTGGCATTGCTGCTGAAAGAAAGCGGGCTGCTCTCGCCAAATAACGGCCGGCCGGAAAGCCGCATCAATATTGTGCCGCTGTTTGAAACCATCGAAGCGCTGGAAAATGCCGAGCGCGTAATGGAAACCCTGTTTGCCCTGCCTTGGTATCAAGCGTTGCTGGACGGGCGCGGCCGCATTCAGGAAATTATGCTCGGCTATTCCGACAGCAATAAAGACGGCGGCTATGTAACCAGCACTTGGTGTCTGTATCAGGCCGAGCAGCGTTTGGTGAAACTGTTCGACCGCTTCAATGTACGCCTGCGCCTGTTCCACGGACGCGGCGGCAGCGTCGGACGCGGCGGCGGCCCGTCTTATCAGGCCGTACTCGCCCAACCGGCAGGCAGCGTGGCCGGACAAATCCGCATTACCGAACAAGGCGAAGTCATCACCGCCAAATATGCCGACCCGTCAAACGCGCGGCGCAATCTGGAAACTTTGGTATGCGCCACTTTGGAAGCCAGCCTGCTGCCGCCTGCCGCCGAACCGGACAAAGCGCTGATGCAGAACCTGTCCGACCGCGCGTTTGCCCATTACCGCGCACTGATTACCCACCCCGATTTCATCGATTATTTCCTGCAAACCAGCCCGATTCAGGAAATCGCCACGCTCAACCTCGGCAGCCGTCCGGCCAGCCGCAAAACCTTGGCGCGGATTCAGGATTTGCGTGCCATTCCGTGGGTATTCTCGTGGACACAAAGCCGCCTGATGCTGCCCGCTTGGTACGGTTTCGGCAGCGCGGTCGAAGATTTGTGCCGCGAAAAAGGCCGTCTGAAAACCTTGCAGGAACACGCGCAGCACAATCCGTTTTTCCAAACAATGCTGTCCAATATGGAGCAGGTAATGGCCAAAACCGATTTGACCATCGCCGAAAACTACGCCGGACTGAGCCGCTCGCCCGAAGCCGCCGCCGTCATTTTCCAAATGATTGCCGACGAATACCGCCGCAGCCGCCGCGCCCTGCTCGCCATTCTGCAAACCGACGAGCTGCTCGCCGACAACCGCACCCTCGCCCGCAGCCTCGCCCTGCGCCTGCCCTATCTGAACGCGCTCAACAGCCTGCAAGTGGCCTTGCTGCAAGAGCTACGCCAAACGCCCGAAGATGCCCAACTGCTGAAAATGGTGCATCTGACCATTAACGGCGTTGCACAGGGTTTACGCAACACCGGCTAAACCATTAAACGGAACAAAGGCCGTCTGAAAATCGCTATAAGCAATTTTTCAGACGGCCTTTTAATCTTTTAAACGGCAAACTTTTTACACGCGCGAGCCTGCCATCCGGTTGAGGATTTTTTCGCCTTTCAGCTGATGGATAACGGCCATCACAATATGGCCTGCCACCAAAGCAAACAGCGTATATGCCAGCAAGCCGTGTACCGACCAATCCAAACCGGCAATCGGCTGCGCGCCGCCGGCTTGTGCCATCCATTCGACTTTTTCAGGCGCTTTGCCCATTACTTCAATGCCGAACACTTCCAAGCTGCTGCGTGCGGAACCGTATTGGCGCAGCAGGCCGACAAACGGAACGGCAAACATCAAAGCATACAGCGCAAGATGGCCGAGTTTTGCCGCCGCATTGCATTCGGGGCGGTTGGCGCGGTTCAGCAAGCTCCAAACCATACGCACGACAAGCAGCACCATCAACAACACACCAACCGATTTATGCAGCCCCATCAGGCTGAAATAGTCTTCATTGATGTTCCACATCACAGCGGTAAACAGCATCAAAGCAAAGGCGGCAGCCATCAGCCAGTGCAGCAGGCGGCTGAATGTACCGTAATATTGATTATTGTCTTTCATTATGTTTCCTGTAAGCGTAAGAAATTCTGAATAATCGGCCGATTATATCAATATGAGAATGAATATTGATTTAAGTTTTAACAATATTTGTAAAATTCTTACACAACACCGCTCGGCTGACTGCCCGACTCAGCCCACCGTTTTTTCCGCCCAAGCCTGAAAACCTTGCGGCATTCTCGCAACTTTCTGCTTTGCGTAATCAAAAAACACCATTGAACAATCGGCCAGCGCAACGGTTTTTCCGTCACTCTGCCGCAGCAAGGCGGCGCGGAACACAAATCCCGTGCGCGACCAAGCGGCAATGCCGCAATCGATACGCAGCACATCGCCGAAAAAAGCCTGCGCCAGATAATGCACCTCGGCGCGGTTCATAATCAAACCGACACCCAAAACATCAGTTTCGGAAAAACCGCCTGCCGCCAGCCAGCGCACACGCGCTTCGTGTACCAAACGCAAAACGGCATCGTTGGCCAGATGGTTGCCGTAATTCAAATCGCCCACGCGCACGGCCAGCTCGGTACGGAACAGCACCGGCTCAGGCGAGCGCAATACGGTTTGCGCCATATTTCGTCCTCCGCACAAAGGCCGTCTGAAAAACGGGTTCTGCCAAGCAAAACCTCTGTTTTCAGACGGCCTCTTCCATCAAAACGGTTTAAAACAATTCCTGAGTCATACTGTCGGCCGCTTTGTCCATTGCTTCGACGGCTTTTTCCGCGCCCTGCTCGGCAGCCTGCTCAACCGCTTTCAAAGCTTCCGGCACTTCAACGGCCGGCTTTTTCACCTCCGGCAAAGTGATTTTCGGCGCTTTGATTTCAGGCGCTTGTACGCCGTTTGCCGGAATTTCTTCGCCGACATTCACTTCAACCGCGCTGCCCTCCGGCAATACGGCCGGTTTCGGCGCAACCGGTTTCGGCTTCGGCACGGCTTTTGCTTTGCTGTATTCGCCCGAACCGGCCGTCCATTGAACCGACTTCAACGCACCGCTCACCGCACCTTTGGCATTGCCGCAGGTCAAGCAGTTCAGCGCACCGGTTTTGGCTTTCAAAACGGCATCAATGCGCTTCTGGTTCACGGTTTTGCCGTTGGCCTTCGCCCAAGCGGCGATGCTTTTACGCAATGCGGCAGTATCCAGATTTTTCTGGTTGTACGGATCGCGGTAGGCAGCCAGCCACAGATTGCCTTTGGCATCGGCATTCAGCGCGGCCATTTGGTAAATCACATCGGCCGGCGAGCCGGTTGCGATGCGGTCGGCAAATTCTTTCGCATCAGGAGACTTCATCCGCACGCAACCGTGGCTGCGGATACCCGGCACGCTGGCCGGTGCATTCGTGCCGTGAATACCCAAGCCCAGCTTCGGATCGCCCAAGCGGACGAAAACAGGACCCAGCGGATTTTTCGGGCCGGGCGGAATGGTTTTCACGCCGTCGCCGCGTTCTTTCTGAATCGATTTCGGAATATGCCAGGTCGGATTGTAGGCTTTCACGCCGATGGTATGCGAGCCGAGATTGGTTTGCGTAGCCGCTTTGCCGACGGCTACCGGATAAATTTTCGTCAACTTGCCGTCCGTGTAAAGAAACAGACGCTGTTGCGGAATATTGATAACAACGTGCTGGCCTTTGGATACCGGCGCAACATCGGGAACGGAAGTATTGGCCAATGCTGCCGAAGACAGCAGCGCAGCGAAAAGCGTGATGGTTGTGGTTTTCATCATTTTTCTGAAAAATAAGCGGGAAACAGCGAAGAATCATACCGTAAAACCTGCCGGTTTGTGCGAAAATACGCGCTTTTATCCGAAGAAGTGTACGGAAAATGAAACACTGCCCGAGCGCGTTTCCCGAAGCGGAAACCGTTAATCTGGATTACGAAGGCCGTGCGGTTGCACGTCCGGACGGCAAAACCGTGTTTATCGAAGGCGCACTCGGCGGCGAACGCGTATCGTTCCGCATCACGCGCGAACAGAAAGGTTTTGCCGAAGCCGAAGTGCAAAGCATTCTGAGGCCGTCTGAATACCGCCGCCGGCCGCCCTGCCCGCATTTCGGCGTGTGCGGCGGCTGCGCGCTGCAACATTTGGACGATGCCGCGCAAACCGCAGTCAAACAGCGTATCGCCGAAGAACAGCTCGCGCGCATCGGCAAAGTGCGCCCCGAACAAATCCTGCCGCCGATTTACGGCACGGCGTGGCGTTACCGCCAACGCGGCCGCTTGGCCGTTTCCCAACAAAACGGCAAACTGCATCTGGGCTTCCAAGCCAAGAAAAGCCACGAAACCGCCGACATCACGCGCTGCCCCGTTCTGCCCGAAGCAATGGAAGCCACCCTGCCCGTTTTAAAACAGCATTTGCAGCCTTTGGCCGCCGATTTGAAGCTGCGTTTTGTTGAATTTGCACTGGGTGAAAACCGTTTTGCCCTGAACTTGGGCACCGCCAAACCGCCCAAACCTTTTCAGACGGCCTTATTGGAAGAAATGCGCCGGATTTTGCAGAAAAGCGGACAAAACTGGCAGATTTGGCTGCAAAACGGCCGGCAAACCCCGCAACTGCTGCTGCCCGAACAAGACGAACTGCCGTATTACCGCCTGCCCGACTTCAACATTACAATGCCGTTCCGGCCGGGCGATTTCACGCAAGTGAACGCCGCAACCAATGCGCTGATGGTTGCCCGCGCTGTCCGCCTGTTGGACGTACAGCCCGAAGAAACGGTTGCCGATTTGTTCTGCGGCTTGGGCAACTTTACGCTGCCTTTGTCCAAGCACAGCCGCAAAGTCATCGCCGTGGAAGGCTTGGCCGCGCTCACCGAACGCGCCCGCCGGAATGCCGAACTGAACGGCTGCCAAGGTATTGAATTTGCTACTGCCGACCTGTTCGCCGCCGATAAAAACACCGTTGCCGCGTGGGGCAAAATCGACAAAATGCTGCTCGACCCGCCGCGCGCCGGTGCATACGCGCTCATCCAAGCCCTGCACGCGCCTTATCTGCCGCAACGGATTGTGTACGTTTCCTGCAACCCTGCCACCTTCGCCCGCGATGCCGCCGTTTTGATGGGAAAAGGCTACCGCTTCACACAATTCGGCGTGATGAATTTATTTCCGCAAACCGCGCATATCGAAAGCATCGGCGTATTTGAGCTGGCTTGATTTTAGGTGTGTACGGATAAAAAATGCCGTCTGAAAACACGCGATTTTCAGACGGCATTTTGTAAGGCTTGAACCGCTGTCTGATTCCAATATTCCGATTTGGCCATACGGGGGAGATACTCGGGTCAAGCCCGAGTATGACGGGGCGGTTGGAATAAACAGGGCTGTATATTTCAGGCTTGTACGGACAAAAAAATGCCGTCTGAAAACACGCGATTTTCAGACGGCATTTTGCGTGGCTTGAACCGCTGTCTGATTCCAATATTCCGATTTGGTCATACGGGGGAGATACTCGGGTCAAGCCCGAGTATGACGGGACGGTTGGAATAAACAGGGCTGTATATTTACAG
>JAUNKU010000064.1:0-7014 GCA_030532645.1 Neisseria sp.
GCCCACGCCCACGGTGTTTGGGTAGCACCGCACCACGGCGATTTGAATATTGTGTACGGAATGAATGCGCTGGACGATGCTTATGCGCCGGAAAAAGTCGGCTTCGTCAAAGGCTACGATGCGGAGCTGAATCCGACAGCCGTGCATACTGCCGCCAAGGCCAATTACACCACCGTTCATTCCGATAATGCCGCTGTGCTGGCGGTATTTTTCGACAACGGCTATTGGGAAAAAAACGATAAAGGCCGCTGGCAGGCTGTGGATAAAAATCAAATCAGCCGTCCGGCCGATACGTCCACTTCTTTGAAATACAACATCAGCGTGCTGAAAAATTATCAAGGCCGTCTGAAACCTTTGGCCGGTTTGCCGGTGCAAATCATTCCGGACAGCGATCCTTCCGCCTTGAAACAGGGCGAAACGCTGGCGGTTACCGTGTATGTAGACGGCAAACCGGCGGCTGATGTACCGGTAATTGCGGACTACATCGGCAATTCCGCTGAAAAAGTGCAAACCGATGCACAAGGCCGTGCGCGTTTGACCGTACGCAACAGCGCTTTGAATGTGGTTGCGGCAATGGTAAACCATCCAACGCCGAACGATGCCTACGCGCATCTGCAACGCAGCGTAGCAACTTTATCGTTTAAGGCCGCCAAATAAGCGGAATGCTTAAACAGGCCGTCTGAAAATACGCACAATGTCTTTTTCAGACGGCCTGTTATCCCCATTTTTCCCCAAGCTTATCCACAAAAAACCGCCGCTGTTTATCGCAAACAGCGGCGGTTTCCTGTTTAAGACTCAGCCCGAAATCAAGCTTCTGCGGCGGCAGCTTCTTCTTGCTGCTGGAACAGCGAATCGAAGTTGATCGGTGCAATCAGCACTGGCGGGAAGCCGGCGCGGGTGGTGGTGCTGGAAATGGTTTCGCGGGCATACGGATACAGAATATTCGGGCAGGCTACGCCGAGCAGCAGTTTCACGTCTTCTTCCGGAATATTGCTCAAACGGAATACGCCGCATTGGGTAACTTCGTTCAGGAACATCACGCGCTGGTCTTCCAAAGTGGCGGTAACGGTTACCGTCAGCGATACGGTGTAGTGCTCATCGTCCAATTTTTCGTGGTCGGTGGCCACGCGCATATCGATGGTCGGCTCGCCTTCCATCAAAAAGGCCGCAGGGGCGTGCGGTACTTCCAAAGACAGGTCTTTGACAAACAGTTTTTCAATGCTGAATGCGGGTTGTGCTTGTTCGCTCATTTTGCTCTCGCTTTACTAAGTTATGCCGCGGCTGCGGCAGTGAATAAAATCATTCGTCCTGCAACAGCGGCATCAGGCCGCCTTGGCGGTGCAGGTCGCGCAGGTCGGTGAAACCGCCGACGTGGGTATCGCCGATAAAAATCTGCGGTACGGTGCGCGCGCCGGTTTTCTCGGCCATCGCTTGAAATTCGGCCGGATTTTTATAGGAATTGATTTCAACGATTTCTTCTACGCCCACTTGCTGCAACAGGGCTTTGGCCATCATACAGTAAGGGCAGTAAGGGCCGGAATAGAGGGTGACGGTCTGCATTGTTTTCCTTTCGAAACTGCCCGTATTATGGGGCTTTTTGGCGGTTTGACAAGGTTTCAGGCAAAAAAAGGCCGTCTGAAAAAAAGCGGCTCGGGCAAATACGGCTTTTTTCAGACGGCCTTTTAAAGTTTCAAGCAGGTTTTCAGCCTTTGAATACGGGCACCAAATCAAAGCGGCTCAACAGCTGCGCGGCAATGTTGATCAGGCCGAAAGCAAACACCCAAATCACCAGCCAAGTACCGCCGTAAACGCGGTAGCCTTTGTTTTCAGGAAACTTTTTACGCGCCTTGTGCAGCATCAGAGCAGGAACAATCGCCGTCCAAACCGTTGCCGCCAAGCCGACATAGCCGATGGCGGTAACAAAACCGGTCGGCAGCCACAAACAGAGCAAGAGCGGCGGCAAAAAGGTAATCGCAGCGGTTTTGCTGCGGCCGGCCGCGGTATCGTCGAATTTGAACAAATCGGCCAGATAGTCGAACAAACCGAGCGTTACGCCCAAAAACGAAGAAGCAATCGCCATATAGGCAAAAAAGCTGAGGATTTTGCCCATATTGCCCACCGCCACATATTGCGACAGGTTTTCAATCAATACGCCCACATCACCGTCCGCCGCAATCACCGGTGCAAACGCCGAACGCGGCAGATTTCCCTGCACGGCCAACTGCCACAAAGCATAAATCACCAGCGCAATCAGCGTACCGATCCAAATCGCTTTGGCCACTTTCGGCGCATCGTGGTTAAAGTATTTCAGCAGGCTCGACACATTGCCGTGAAAACCGAAAGAGGCCAAACACACCGGCAGCGCAGCGGCCAGATAAATCCAGTAAGACGTATTTTCCGCCGCAGCCGTGTCAAACAAAACCGGCAGCTGCACCGAGCCGATCAGGCCGCCGGTCGCCCAGAAAAAAGAAATCACCATACCGGCCAGCAAAAGCGTGCTGAAACGGTCCACCGCCTTGGCAGAAAGCCACACGCAGCCGGCAAACACCGCAGTAAACAGCAGTTGGCCGACATACAGCGGCTGCTCCGCGCCCAACAGCGAACCGGCCGCCTGCGCGGTGAGGTTGCCGCCGACAAAAATATAAGCATAGGTCAGCAGATAAAGCACAAACGCCACCGCCAAACCGTTTACCGCATTCCAGCCTTTGCCGAGCAGGTCTTTCACCATCGTATCGAAGCTCGAACCGTGCGGATAATGCGTATTTACTTCCAAAATCATCAAACCGCCGGACAGCATCGAAAACCAAGTATACAACAGCACCAGCAGCGAACCGGCAAACCAAATGCCCGAAGTAGCAGTGGGATTGGCAAACATTCCCGCGCCGATAACCGTTCCCGTAATCACCAATGCGCCGCCCAGCAGCGAAGGCGTTTTTGTGCTCATCAATTTTTCCTTAAATAAGCTTAAAAAGGTTAATAACTGTAAACACACATTATGCCGTATTTTGGCGGACGATTGGGATTTGTTGCCCGAAGCAGGCGGAAAGGCCGTCTGAAAACCATAGGCTTCTGCGAAGTTAAAACGCAGCAAAACAGTTTAGAGTGTTTAACAGCATTTTCAGCCGCCAAAACAGCAGAAGAGGGCACAGCGGGAGATTTTTCCGGCGGAAAGTTTATCCCCGAATTTATCCCGAATATTTTATCCACATAATAAATTTAAAATAACCTTTATTTTTCAAATCTATAAATAATAAATAAAAATTTATACCCAAAGTTTTCCACAAAATATTCGGGATTTTTCCCACAAAAATCAGAAAAATAAAAAAGATGTATTTGCTTCTACGTTGTTTGCACAACAAAGGCCGTCTGAAAACGGGGTTGTTTGCGATGCTCTGTTTTCAGACGGCCTCAATAGCCGGAAATTTTACATCAAAGCAGCGATATACTGCAAAGTACGGATCAACTGGCAGGCATACGACATTTCATTGTCATACCAAGCAACCGTTTTCACCAGCTGTTTACCGCCCACGCTCAATACGCGCGTTTGCGTCGCATCAAACAGCGAGCCGTATTCCATACCGACAATATCGGAAGAAACCAGCGCTTCTTCGGTGTAGCCGAACGAAGCATCGGCCGCCGCCTGCATCGCCGCATTGATTTCTTCCACCGAAACGTTTTTTTCCAACACAGACACCAATTCCGTCAGCGAACCGGTTGCCACTGGCACGCGTTGCGCTGCGCCGTCCAATTTGCCCTGCAATTCGGGAATCACCAAACCGATGGCTTTGGCCGCGCCGGTGCTGTTCGGCACGATATTCACACCGGCAGCGCGCGCACGGCGGAAATCGCCTTTGCGGTGCGGCGCGTCCAAAGTATTTTGGTCGCCGGTATAGGCGTGGATTGTCGTCATCAAACCTTCAACAATGCCGAACTGTTTTTGCAATACGTTTGCCATCGGCGCCAAGCAGTTGGTTGTACAGGACGCGGCGGAAATAACGGTTTCGCTGCCGTCCAAAATCTGCTCGTTCACGCCGTACACCACGGTTTTCACATCATTGCCCCCCGGCGCGGAAATCAGCACTTTTTTCGCACCGGCTTCGATATGCGCGCCGGCTTTGGTTTTGCTGGCGAAAAAGCCGGTACATTCCAAAACAATGTCCACACCCAAATCCGCCCAAGGCAGATTTTTCGGATCGGCTTCGGAAAATACCCGGATTGCTTTGCCGTTCACGCGGATGCCGTCTGAATACAGCTCGGCTTGGCCGTTAAAGCGGCCTTGCGTGCTGTCGTATTTGAACAAATGCAGCAGCATATCGGCAGGCGTCAAATCGTTTACCGCCACCACTTCGATGTTTTGAACATCAATCAGTTTACGCAAGGTCAAACGGCCGATACGGCCGAATCCGTTAATGGCTATTTTAACTGTCATTTGTGAAGCTCCTGTTTGAGGCTGGAAATTCTTGTTTTTCTCTTTGTATCACAAACAAAAAATACTACCTAAGGTTACGTTTTTCCGAATGCCAGTTTGTGTTGAGGTTTTCAAATAAACAAAAAAAGTAATATAAAAACTGATGATATTTATGAAGGGCGCGTTTTGCTGTGGATAAGCCTGTTTCTGTTTTTAAAATCAAAAAGAAAAATTCAGGAAAAACCGCTGAAAACCCTGCTTTCTTTTCTCAGGACAAATGGGGACGTTTTTTTCAGACGGCCTTGTTTTGTGGATAAAGCCGGTGTTTTCCGCTTTTTCCTGCCCGACTTTTGCCGTACTTTATCAACAAGCGGCATCAAGAAGCAGGCAGGGCCGTCTGAAAACATCTGAAAACAAACGGCCCGTTAAAACATTTTTATAACCGCCGGCCGCCTTTTGCCGTATGATGCGGAAAAATCCGTTTGATTGATGAGGATAGAAATATGTTGCAACGCACTTTGGCAAAATCCGTCAGCGTAACCGGCGTCGGCCTGCATTCGGGCGAGCGCGTCAAGCTGACGTTGCATCCGGCCGCAGAAAACAGCGGCATTGCTTTCCGCCGTACCGATTTGAGCGGCGAGCAGGGTGAAATCATTCCGCTGACGCCTTATCTCATCAACGATACGCGCCTGTCGTCCACCATTGTTACCGAACACGGCGTGCGGGTCGGTACCATCGAACACATTATGTCGGCACTGGCCGCTTACGGTGTGGATAACGCGCTGATTGAATTGAACGCACCGGAAATTCCGATTATGGACGGTTCCAGCCTGCCGTTTATTTATCTGCTGCAAGATGCGGGCGTAGTGGATCAAAAAGCGCAAAAACGGTTTCTGAAAATCCTGAAAACCGTAGAAGTGAAAGAAAACGGCAAATGGGTGCGCTTTACGCCGCATAACGGCTTCAAAGTAACATTGACCATCGAGTTCGACCACCCTGTGTTCAACCGCAGCAATCCGACTTTTGAAATTGATTTCGCCGGTCAGTCGTATATCGAAGAAATCGCCCGCGCCCGAACTTTCGGCTTTATGCAGGAAGTGGAAATGATGCGCGCGCACAATTTGGGTTTGGGCGGCAATCTCAGCAATGCGATTGTGATTGATGATACCGATGTGCTGAATCCCGAAGGGCTGCGTTATCCCGACGAATTCGTGCGCCACAAAATTCTCGATGCCATCGGCGATCTGTATATTGTCGGCCATCCGATTATCGGTGCATTTGAAGGCTACAAATCCGGCCACGCCATCAACAACGCGCTGCTGCGTGCCGTATTGGCAGACGAGAGCAGCTATGAATGGGTGGAATTTGAAGACGATGAAGTGCTGCCGCCTTCGTTTTTCCGTTTGGAAGCCGCCTGAGGTCGTCTGAAAAACGCTTCTCTCCAAGAAAAAGCCGGAACACTGTTTCCGGCTTTTTTGTGCGGATAAATAAGGGGCAACCGGGTATTCTCTTTGGGGAAAGCAACCGTTTTTTCCACATTGCAATACCGCCGCAGAAATCCTTCCCCTTTTGTCCACAAAACGGCAAACGGCCTTGTCCGCCGTTTTTGGTTAAGCTAACTTATTCAATTTTAAAAGTTTTCAAACTTATCCACAGCAAAATGCGTTCTTCATAAATATCATCAGTTTTTATATTACTTTTTTTATTTATTTCTGCATCAAAGGCCGTCTGAAAAACAAACCGGCTAAAATGAAAGATACGGAAACCGAATAATGCAGAATTGACGGAAAAACAGATTTTCAGACGGCATTTCATCATTAAAATTAGCGCAAACAGGGCAAATCAGGTAAAGTTACGCATTCTGTTTTCAAAAAAATAAATGTATAAGGAAATACCTCAATGAAAGGCGATATCGGCGTTATCGGTCTGGCGGTAATGGGTCAGAACCTGATTCTCAATATGAACGATAAAGGCTTCAAAGTCGTTGCCTACAACCGCACCACTTCCAAAGTTGATGATTTTCTCAACGGTCCGGCAAAAAACACCAATATCATCGGTGCATACAGCTTGCAGGATTTGGTAGAAAAACTGGAAACGCCGCGCAAGATTATGCTGATGGTACGCGCTGGTTCGGTGGTGGACGACTTTATCGCCCAGCTGGTTCCGCTTTTGGACAAAGGCGACATCATCATTGACGGCGGCAACGCCAATTTCCCTGATTCCACCCGCCGCACACACGAATTGGCGGAAAAAGGTATCCGCTTTATCGGCGCAGGCGTATCCGGCGGCGAAGAAGGCGCGCGCAACGGCCCGTCGATTATGCCGGGCGGAGACGAAAGCGCTTGGCCGGAAATCAAACCGATTTTTCAAGCGATTGCTGCGAAAACCAAAGAAGGCGAACCTTGCTGCGATTGGGTCGGCCGAGACGGTGCTGGCCACTTTGTCAAAATGGTGCACAACGGCATCGAATACGGCGATATGCAGCTCATTTGCGAGGCTTACCAATTTATGAAAGACGGCCTCGGTATGAATGCGGACGAAATGCACGAAGTATTTGCCGCTTGGAATAAAACCGAGCTGGACAGCTATCTGATTGAAATTACAGC
>JAUNKU010000064.1:7114-8933 GCA_030532645.1 Neisseria sp.
GAGTATCTTCTCCGTTTATTCAAACCCAAAACGGTTATTCTAAAATTTTCCACATATTTATCAACAATTCTAAAATTAAATTATCTTTATAATTTTCAATAATATAAATTATTTAAAAACATTTAATCCCAAATTTAATCCACAAAAAGGCCGTCTGAAAAGCGGATTTTCAGACGGCCTTTGATTGTCAAACCAAGCGTAAACGGTTCAACTTTGCTCTTCCCGTTCTTTTTTCAGTTTTTCCAAACGGTAGTAAAGCTGGCGTGTGGATAAACCGAGCATTTGCGCGGCTTGGGTTTTGTTGCCGCGGCAATATGCCAGTGTTTCTTCGATTTTTTCCAAAGAATGCGAATCGGCGTTGAGATAAGGCCGGGCTTGGTTGCCTTGAATGGCGAAACCTTGCGGTTTTTTCGCGGCGGGCTTGCTTTTGGGCAGGCGTTTGAGCAGCGGCGGCGCGGTTTCGGGGGTACTTTGGCGGTTGAGCAGTTGCCAGACCAAAGCGCCGTCGGCCAGATTTGTCGGGCATTCTTCGACGAGATTTTTTAAAAAACGGTGCAGTTCGTACACATTGCCCGGCCAGTTGTGGTGTTGCAGGTAATCGACGGCTTCGGCGGTAAGATTGACGTTGCGGCCGGTGTCGCGGTTGATTTGGTGCATAAAATAAGCGGCCAGCTCGGGAATATCGCCGCGCCGTTCGCGCAGCGGCGGCAGTTCGATGGAAACCACATACAGCCGGTAATACAAATCGGGATCGAAATGTCCTGCTTCCACTTCGTCGGCCAGATTGCGTTCAGTGGCGGTAATGATGCGGATATTGATGTTTTGGGAACGGCTGCCGTCGAGCCGTTCGACAACGTTTTCCTGCAATACCGTCATCAGGCGGTTTTGCATATCGGCGTTCAGCGCGGCGATTTCATCGAAGAAAACCGTGCCGCCGTCGGCTTGTTCCAACAGACCGTGTTGCTGTTCCGTGCCGAAAATATCAAAGGCCAGCTCAACGGTATCGGTGTTGCACGGAACTTTGATAAACGGCTGGCCGACACGGCGGCTGGCGGTGTGCAATGTACGGGCAAACATTTCCTTGCCCGTGCCGTTTTCGCCGAGCAGCAGGACATTTGCATTGCTGTGCGCTACGCGGTCAAGCTCGCTGACGGCTTTCAACAGCGGTGCGGAAGAGCCGACAATTCCGTAGCGGCGGCTGTGCGATTGCAGCGTTTGTTTGAGCTTTTTGTTCTGCGTTTGCAGCAGCTCTTGGCGCGCCTGATTGTTTTCGTGAATGTATAAAAGCTGGCCGACCAAAGTGGCCAGAATACGCAGCAGCGACAAATCGTCGTGCAGCGGACGGCGGCTTTGGCGCGCGCGGTGGCAGCCGAGCACGCCGAAAGTACGGTTGTGCGCGGCAATTGGCAGAGCGATAAACATCGTTTGTTCAGACGGCAGATCGGCACGTGGTACGGCGCGTTCCAAATAGGCCGGATCGGCATTCACATCATCGATAATCGCCATATGCGAATTGGCCAAAACCGCACCGGTTACGCCCTCGTTCGGCGCATATACGCCGCGCTGCACCTGCTCGCGCGACATACCGTAAGAATGGGCGATGGAAGCGTTTTCATCATTCAGATGCTGCAACACGATGCGCCCCTGATTGAGGCCGAACAGCTCGCTCATCAGTTGCAGCATAATTTTCAACGCCGTATCGTGGCCGCCTTCGTCTTTGCCCAGATTTTGGATAACCTGTTGCAGCAGCAGCATTTCCAGCGCGCGCCACTCTTCGCGTTCGCTTTGCGGTTTCCTTGCCATTCGGTGTGTCTGCCGT
>JAUNKU010000065.1:0-4206 GCA_030532645.1 Neisseria sp.
CACGGCGGCGTGTTCGACCGCGTGGATTCCCTGCTGGCGGTATTGAGCGTGTATGCCGCGATTGCCGCGCTGTTCTGATGCTGCGTGGGTCATCCGCATCTGCCAAAACGCTGTTTTCAGACGGCACAGTATTGGCAGGCCGTCTGAAAAAGTATTGAAAACTTAGAAAAACAATAAGATGAAACAAACTCTGACCATTCTCGGGGCAACCGGCAGCATTGGTGTCAGCACGCTGGACGTGGTGTCGCGCCACCCTGAAAAATTCGAGATTTTTGCACTGGCAGGCCACCGCCAGACGGCAAAGCTGGCGGAACAATGCCGCCGTTTTGCGCCGCGTTTTGCCGTTGTAGCCGATGAAAGCGGCGCGGCCGAGCTGGCGGCCTTGCTGCGCGAGAGCGGTTGCCGAACCGAAGTGCTGCACGGCAAACAGGCGCTGATTGATGTGTCCGTTGCGCCGGAGGTAAGCGGCGTGATGGCGGCGATTGTCGGTGCGGCCGGTCTGCCGCCGACTTTGGCTGCGGCGAGAGCCGGTAAAACGGTGTATCTGGCAAACAAAGAAACGCTGGTGGTTTCCGGCGCGTTGTTTATGCAGGCCGCCGAGCAGGCCGGCGCGCGCGTGCTGCCGATCGACAGCGAACACAATGCGATTTTCCAAGTGCTGCCGCCGGATTTCCGCGAAGGCCGTCTGAAAACGACAGGTCGGGCCGCCGCGCAAAATGCCGGTATCGAATCGATTATCCTCACCGCTTCGGGCGGCCCGTTTCTCGATACCGATTTGGCGGCAATGAGCGCGATTACGCCTGCCCAAGCGGTGAAGCACCCGAATTGGAGTATGGGGCAGAAAATTTCCGTTGATTCGGCCACGATGATGAACAAAGGCTTGGAGCTGATTGAGGCGCATTGGCTGTTCGGCGTGCCGCCGCAGGATTTGGAAGTGGTGATTCATCCGCAGTCGGTGATTCACAGTATGGTGCGCTATTCGGACGGCTCGGTGCTGGCGCAGATGGGCGTGCCCGATATGCGTACGCCGATTGCTTATTGCTTGGGGCTGCCCGAGCGGATTGAGTCGGGCGCAGGCCGTCTGAATTTTGCGGAGCTTTCCGCGCTGACTTTCCGCGAGCCGGATTTTGCCCGTTTCCCCTGTTTGAAGCTGGCTTACGAGGCGATGAATGCCGGCGGTGCCGCGCCTTGCGTACTGAACGCGGCGAACGAAGAAGCCGTAGCCGCGTTTTTGGCAGAAAAAATCAAGTTTACCGACATCGCCGCCGTTGTCGCTGAATGCTTGGCCGCCGGTTTTTCAGACGGCCTCGAAAGCATTGACGCACTGCTGGCACAAGATGCGGAAAGCCGTGCACGGGCGCAAGCCACTATCCGCCGCTTGGAGGTTTGACGATGCCGCCGTTTCTGCTGACCGTTCTCGCTTTTGTTACCGCCATCCTGATTTTGGTGAGCCTGCACGAATTCGGACATTATATTGTGGCGCGCTGGTGCGGCGTGAAAGTGCTGCGCTTTTCCGTCGGCTTCGGCAAGCCGTTTTACAAAAAACAGCGCGGCGAAACCGAATGGTGTTTGGCACCGATTCCGCTGGGCGGCTATGTCAAAATGGCGGATACGCGCGAGGGCAATGTGGTTGAAGCCGATTTGCCGCGTGCCTTCGACAAACAGCATCCGGCCAAGAAAATCGCCATTGTCGCCGCCGGGCCGCTGACCAATCTGCTGCTTGCATTTTTGCTGTACGCGCTGAGTTTTTCCTTCGGGATAACCGAAATCCGTCCATTTGTCGGCACGGTTGAACCGTACAGTATCGCCGCGCAGGCCGGTTTCCAGTCGGGCGACAAAATCCGCAGCGTAAACGGCGAAGCGGTGGATTCGTGGGAAGCGGCGCAAACCGCCATTCTGTTCAACGCCGAATCCGAAACCGTGCGCATCGCTGTGGAAACCGAAACCGGCGCACCTGCCGAGCGCCTGATTGATATTGCCGGAACAAAAGCCGCCGCCGGTTTGGCGGCACAAGGCGGCCATATCGGCCTTCTGCCGTTTAAGCTGACCACCACGCTGGCGGCTGTTGCCGAAAACAGCGCCGCCGCGCGCGCAGGCCTGAAAACGGGCGACAAACTGATGGTGGCCGACGGCGAAGCATTGGAAACGTGGCCGCAGTGGGTGGAAGCCGTGCGGGCAAGTGCCGGTAAAAAAATGGAAATCGGTTTTGAGCGCGGAGGGCGTTTTCAGACGGCCTTTCTGCGCCCCGACAGCGAAGAAAGGCCCGACGGCAAACTGATCGGCAAGGCCGGATTTGCCCCCGCACGCGATAAATCGTGGGATAATGCCGTCCGCTACCGCTATTATCCGAGCGCAGGCGAGGCTTTTCAGACGGCCTATGAACGCACAACCGGTTATATCGGCCTGACCTTGAAGTTCTTCGGCAAACTGCTGACCGGCCAAGCCTCGACCAAACATATTTCCGGCCCTTTAACGATTGCCGATGCCGCCGGTAAAACCGCCGCTGTCGGTTTGCAGAGCTATATCGAGTTTCTCGCACTGGTGAGCGTGAGCCTCGGCATTATGAATTTGTTGCCCGTTCCCGTATTGGACGGCGGGCATTTGGTGTATTATGCCGCCGAATGGATACGCGGCCGGCCGCTGAGCGAAGCGGTACAGCAAATCGGCCTGCGCATCGGTATGGCTTTGATGCTGATGCTGATGTTTTTAGCTTTTTTTAATGATATTACCCGTTTAATTGGATAACCGTATGAAACTGAAAAAACTGACCGCCACCCTGATGATGATCGGTTTGTCGCCGCTGGCGCTGGCCGATTTCAAAATTCAGGACATCCGCGTAGAAGGTTTGCAGCACACCGAACCGGCTACCGTGTTCACTTATCTGCCGGTAAAAGTCGGCGATACGTTTACCGACGAACAGGGCAGCGAAATCATCAAACGCCTCTATGCCACCGGCTTTTTCGATGACGTGCGCGTAGAAACAATGGGCGACCAAGTATTGCTGACCGTTATCGAGCGCCCCGTAGTAAGCGGCGTGGTCGTGGAAGGCGGCAAGCTGATTCAGAACGATGTTGTCCGCAAAAATCTGGACGCATTCGGTCTTGGCCAATCCCAGCCTTTCGATCAAAACAAGCTGAACGAAGCCGTTGCCGCGCTGAAAGACGAATACCGCAAGCAGGGCAAATACGATGTACGCATCGACCAAACCGTCAGCAAGCTGGCGCGTAACCGCGTATCGATTAAATTGGACATCGACGAAGGCAAAACCACCACCATCGCCGACATTGAATTTGAAGGCAACGAAATCTATTCCGACCGCAAGCTGCGTAACCAAATGCTGACCAGCGAAGACGGTATGTGGACGTGGTTCACCAAGAGCAACCGTTTTAATCCCGATAAATTCAATCAGGATTTGGAGCGCGTGAATATGCTCTACCACAACAACGGCTACTTTGATTTCCATATCGTCGATACCCAGCTGGATACCGACGAAGCCAAGCACAAGCAAACCATCAAAATCCAAGTATCCGAGGGCAAACGCTACCGCTGGGGCAAAGTGCTGATTGCGGGCAATACGCAGGAAGTTCCGGTTGAAGAGCTGAACGGATTCCTGAAAATGAAAGAAGGCAAGTGGTACGACCGCTCGCTGCTGATGAGTGCTTTGGAACAAATCCAAAACCGTATGGCCAGTGCCGGTTATGCGTTCAGCGAAGTGAACGTACAGCCGCAGCCTGATGCGGAAAAAGGCATCGTCAATTTCGTTTTGATTGTCGAGCCGGGCCGCAAAATGTATGTGAACCAAATCCACATTTCCGGCAACAACAAAACACGCGATGAAGTTATCCGCCGCGAAGTGCGCCAAATGGAAGCCGCGCCTTACGACTTGTCGAAACTGCAACGCTCCAAAGAGCGCGTAGAACTGCTGGGCTACTTCGACAATGTAGAATTCGATGCCCGTCCGCTGCCGGACGTTCCCGACCAAGTGGATTTGGATATGCGTGTAAACGAACGCTCCACCGGCTCGCTGGATTTGAGCGCAGGTTGGGTGCAGGATACCGGTTTGGTATTGTCGGCCGGTGTGGCGCAGGATAACTTGTTCGGCACGGGCAAATCCGTTTCCGCCCGCGCGTCGCGCAGTAAAACCACAATTAACGGCTCGCTGTCGTTTACCGATCCGTACTTCACTCCGGAAGGCGTAAGTATGGG
>JAUNKU010000065.1:4306-8927 GCA_030532645.1 Neisseria sp.
TGCCGTTCTTCGAGAACTTCTACGGCGGTGGTTTGGGTTCGGTACGCGGTTACGAAAACGGCACGCTCGGCCCGAAAGTGTATGATCGTGACGGCAGCAAAATCAGCTACGGCGGTAATAAAATGGTAAACGGTACGGCCGAGCTGCTGTTCCCGTTCCCCGGTGTGAAAGACACGCGCACCGTACGTTTGAGCCTGTTTGCCGATGCGGGCAGTGTGTGGGACGGCAAAACCTACACCGCAGCTGATAGCGACAACAACAAAAGCGTGTACGGCGGCGACCATCGCTCAACCTTCAAAAACGAAGCGCGCTACTCCGCCGGTGCGGCAGTTACTTGGCTCTCGCCGGTCGGCCCGCTGAAATTGAGCTACGGTTATCCGTTGAAGAAAAAGAAAACCGACGAAATCCAACGCTTCCAATTCCAGTTGGGTACAACATTCTGATGAACAAGGCCGTCTGAAAAGCAGGGCTTTTCAGACGGGATCATCAGTTTTTCCTGCGATAAGAAGATGGACAGTATGAGTAAAACACGTTTGTGGATGAAATGCGCGGCGGCCGCGCTGGCAGGCAGTTTGCTGGCTGCACCGGCAGCTGCCGAAACCGTGCAGAAGCTGGGCTTTATCAATACCGAGCGCGTGTATCTGGAATCGAAACAGGCGCAGAGTATGGTGAAAGCCTTGGAAGAAGAATTCGCACCGCGCCGCGCTGCGTTGGAGCAACAGCAGGCCGAAGGCATTGTGCTGCAACAGAAAATCGCCAAAACCAAAGGCGCACAGCGTGAGCGTGAGGTGAGGAAGCTGGCTGAGATGAGCCGCAACTTCCGTTTGGCCGAAGCGCGTTTGGCCGAAGAATACGACTTGCGCCGCAATGAAGAATTTGCCGCTTTGCAGCAAAGTGCCAACCGCGCATTGGTAAGCGTGGCGAAAAAAGGTGGTTACGACTTAATCGTGCAGGACGTTCTGTTTATCGACAGCAAATTCGACATCACTGACGAAGTGATTCGCGAAATGAACCGCTGAACAGCTCGGCGGCAGGCCGTCTGAAAGTATGCCGTATCCGGTATTGCCGATAGGGCGGCTTCGCCGTTTTTAGCGGTGACAGCTGTTTTTCAGACGGCCTGCCGCTTAATTGTGCGGATATATCAACACCGCCCGGGCGTTTTCTGAACGCTCTCTCAGACCATCAAGGTTTCCCTATGAAAACATACCGTTTATCCGAAATTACCGCCGAATTGGGCGGCGAGTGGCGCGGCGAAGACATTGCCGTGTCGGGCGTGCAGCCCTTGGCATCGGCAACGGCCGGACATATCGGCTTTCTTGCCAACCCGAAATACAAAGCCGAAGTGGCTGAAAGCGCAGCCGGAGCGGTGATTGTCAGCGCCAAAGCGGCAGATGAATTTGCCGGCCGCAATCTGATTATCGCCGCCGATCCGTATCTTTATTTCGCCAAAGTGGCGCGCCTGTTTTCACCGGTGGAAACCGCACGCTCAGGCGTGCATCCGACCGCCGTTATTGAAGAGGGCGCAATCGTCCCCACTTCCTGCGAAATCGGTGCCAATGCCTATATCGGCGCGCGTACCGTACTCGGCGAAGGCTGCCGCGTGTTGGCCAATGCCGTGGTCGAACACGACTGCCGTATCGGCGATGAAACCGTTATCCGACCGAACGCGGTGATTTATTACGGTTGCACCTTGGGCAAGCGCGTGGAAATCCACAGCGGCGCAGTAATCGGCGCAGACGGTTTTGGCTTGGCTTTTGCCGGCGATTCTTGGTTCAAAATCCCGCAAACCGGCGGCGTAACGCTCGGTGATGATGTGGAAATCGGTTCCAACAGCAATATCGACCGCGGCGCAATGAGCGATACCGTAGTCGGCAACGGCACGAAAATCGACAACCAAGTCCAAATCGGCCATAACTGCAAAATCGGTTCGCATACCGTGATTGCTGCCAAAACCGGCATTTCCGGCAGCGTAACCGTCGGTAATTACTGCATTATCGGCGGCGGCGTGGGTACGGTCGGCCATATTGAAATTGCCGATAAAACCACCATCGGCGGCGGCAGCAGCATCACCCACAGCATCAAAGAAAGCGGCCAGCACATCGCCGGCCCTTATCCGATGCAGACCCACAAAGAATGGGCGCGCAACGCCGTCCATATCCGCCATTTGAGCGATATGAACAAACGCATCAAAGAATTGGAAAAACGTTTGAGCGAAGCAGCCGAGTAAACGTTCACAAATAAAGAAGGACAATCAAACAATGGACATCAAATTCCCCATCGAAGCACGCGAAATCCAAAATTTTCTGCCGCACCGCTTCCCGTTTCTGTTAATCGACCGCGTGATTGCCGCAGAGCCGGGCAAAACGCTGACCGCAATCAAAAACGTAACCATCAACGAGCAGTTCTTCCAAGGCCATTTTCCGGAAATGCCGGTAATGCCGGGCGTGTTGATTGTTGAAGCAATGGCGCAGGCCTGCGGCGTGCTGGCTGTATTGAGCCAAGGCAACAGCGAGCGTCCCGAAGGCGAAGTAACCTTGTTTGCCGGTTTGGACAATGTACGCTTCAAGCGCCCCGTATTGCCGGGCGACCAGCTGACTTTCGAAGTGGAACTGCTGGCGCACAAACGCGGCATCGGCAAATTCCACGCCGTTGCCAAAGTGGACGGCCAACTCGCGTGCGAAGCGCAGATTATGTGCGCCCAACGTCAGGCTTCTTAATCAAAAGGCCGTCTGAATTTCCGCATTCGTGAAATTCAGACGGCCTCGTTGCAGATTTTTGTTACAGGAGGGCAGCTATGCCGCTTATCCACCCTACCGCCGTTATCGATCCGAAAGCCGAGCTGGATTCCAGCGTCAAAGTCGGCGCGTTTACCGTGATCGGCCCGAACGTACAAATCGGTGCGAACACCGAAATCGGCCCGCACGCAGTCATCGAAGGGCATACCACCATCGGCGAGAACAACAAAATTTTCCAGTTTGCCAGCTTGGGCGCGCAGCCGCAGGATAAAAAATACCGCGACGAGCCGACCCGCCTGATTATCGGCAACGGCAACACCATCCGCGAGTTCACCACCTTCAATACCGGCACCGTAACCGGCATCGGCGAAACGCGTGTAGGCGACGACAACTGGATTATGGCCTATGTGCATCTGGCGCACGACTGCGTGGTCGGTAACCATACCATTTTCGCCAACAACGCCTCGCTTGCCGGACACGTTACCATCGGCGATTACGTTGTGCTGGGCGGCTACACGCTGGTGTTCCAATTCTGCCGCATCGGCGATTACGCAATGACCGCCTTTGCTGCCGGCGTACATAAAGACGTACCGCCGTACTTTATGGCCGCAGGCTACCGCGCCGAACCGGCCGGCCTGAACAGCGAAGGAATGCGCCGCAACGGCTTTTCCGCCGAACAAATCGCCCGCGTAAAAGAAGTGTACAAACTGATTTACCGCCAAGGCATTCCGTTTGACGAAGCCAAAGCCAAAATCGCCGAAATGGCGCAAAACGCAAGCGAATTGGAAGTATTCCAGCCGTTTTTTGCCGAATCAACGCGCGGGATTATCCGCTAAGCCGCTTGGCTGACGATTAAGGCCGTCTGAAAATGGAAGCGCTGCATTGCAGCAGCTTCGTTTTCAGACGGCTTTTTCGTATGAGAAAATAGAATAATGTAGATGAAAAAAAGCAGGATAGGAAATTTATGATTAAAATAATGGCAAATTCCGGATATAAATAAACATTATTTTAAATCTGTTGAAATAGAATACCAATGATTGGATTTTGCTGCATAATCGGTACGCCGTACAATCGGTATCTTTGAATATCAGAATTAAGAGGAGAAAGATGATGAAGAAAATGATGCTTGCTTTATTGGCGGTTGCTGCCGTGCCAGCTTTGGCATACACGCCCGACACTTTGGACAAAGTGATGGAAAGCAAAAAGCTGTATGTGTGTTCACCGGGAGATTATAAGCCGTTCAGTTTTGAGAAAAACGGCGTTTTCGAAGGCATTGATAATGATTTGGTGGCACGCTTGGCTCAGAGTTTGGGAGCGGAAGTGGTTATGGTAAAAAGCAGCTGGCCCACTTTGCTGGAAGATTTTAAGCGTAGCTGCGATTTGGGTGTAGGCGGTATTTCCATTACTTTGCCCCGCCAACAGCAGGCTTTGATGAGTGTGCCTTATTTTACTAACGGTAAAACGCCTTTGGTGCGCTGTGAGGATGTCGGCAAGTATCAAACGGTTGAGCAGATTAACCGGCCAAAGGTGCGGATTGTTGCCAATCCGGGCGGCAGTAACGAAAATTACGCGCGTACGGTTCTAAACAAGGCCAAGCTGACGATGCATCCGGAAAATCTGACGATTTTCAACGAAGTCATTGAAAACAGGGCAGATGTTTTTGTTACCGAGGCTGCTGAGGCAATCGTCAAGAGCCGCGAGCATCAAGGCGTATTGTGCGGAGTGAATCCGGATAAACCGCTGAAACCGGCGAAAAATGCTTGGTTGATTCGCAAGAATGATTTCCGCTTCAAAGCGTATGTAGATCAATTCCTGTATTTGGAGGAATTATTGGGCGGTTTGGATAAAACCATTCAGCGCTGGTTGCCGCATTAATATAAAAGTTA
>JAUNKU010000066.1 GCA_030532645.1 Neisseria sp.
TTTTTCAGACGGCCTTGCACTTTTGCAGGCCGTCTGAAAATCCGTTTGCCGTTTACAAAAAGCACAGAATGGTTTGCTTGCACAGGTTTTGCGTAAAAACACGCAAGAAACAGGCTCTTGTGCTTTTCAAGCGGCTGTTGCCTGCGATAATGCGAGCCGTTTGAACGCGCGGCATAGTGCGGCGCGGCGATTGAAAAGGACAATGTAATGCCCCAATCCCTTACTCTGCCTTTGGTGCTGATTACCGCCGGTGCGGTTTGGTTTTTAAAGGCCACCGACATTCTGCCGGCAACTTCGACAATGATTGCCGCGGCCTTGGTGGTGGTCGGTTTTGCCGTGCTGCTGGCGGACGGCATCAACAAGCAATCGGTTGTTGCCGGCCCGCTTCTGATGTATTTGGGTGCTGCCGTGTATCTGCGCAGCGAATATTTTTTCACCATTTCGCCGCTGATTGCGCTCGGTATGATGCTGACCGGTTTCCTGCTGCTTTTGGCGCGCAGCAATCTGGTTCCGAACAAACGAACCACCCGAACCGAACAGCAGTAAACCGTATCTCTCAAACAGCAAGGCCGTCTGAAAATTCCGCAATATTTTCAGACGGCCTTGTTTCGCTGCTTTTCCCAAACAGGAAAACATTCTTCCCGTCATCGTCAAACCGCATCGCCTGCCGCCATATTTGCGCCCTTTGTGTTAAAATCTCGCTATTTTTAAGACCTCTCACCGGGAACCCAAATGACCCAAGATAAAATCCTGATTCTGGACTTCGGTTCGCAAGTTACCCAACTCATCGCCCGCCGCGTACGCGAGGCGCACGTTTACTGCGAGCTGCATTCTTTCGATATGCCTTTGGACGAAATCAAAGCCTTCAATCCTAAGGCAATTATTCTCTCCGGCGGTCCCAATTCCGTTTACGATTCCGATTATCAAGCCGATACGGGCTTGTTTGATTTGGGCGTGCCGGTGCTGGGCATCTGCTACGGTATGCAGTTTATGGCGCACCACTTGGGCGGCGAAGTTTCTCCGGGCGACCAGCGCGAATTCGGCTACGCGCAAGTGAAAACCATCGACAGCGAGCTGACGCGCGGCATTTCAGACGGCCAAGCAAATACTTTGGACGTATGGATGAGCCACGGCGACAAAGTTTCCAAACTGCCGGAAGGCTTTGCCGTTATCGGCGATACGCCGAGCTGCCCGATTGCAATGATGGAACACGCCGACAAACAGTTCTACGGTATC
Source organism: Neisseria sp. (assembly GCA_030532645.1). Classification (GTDB taxonomy): domain Bacteria; phylum Pseudomonadota; class Gammaproteobacteria; order Burkholderiales; family Neisseriaceae; genus Neisseria. The sequence continues at coordinate 1,237 of JAUNKU010000066.1, forward strand.
CAATTCCACCCGGAAGTTACCCACACCAAACAAGGCCGCGCGCTGCTGAACCGCTTTGTGCTGGACATTGCCGGCGCGAAACCGTCTTGGACAATGCCGAACTACATCGACGAAGCAGTTGCCAAAATCCGCGAGCAAGTGGGCGACGAAGAAGTGATTTTGGGCTTGTCGGGCGGCGTGGATTCGTCTGTGGCGGCCGCGCTGATCCACCGCGCCATCGGCGACCAGCTGACCTGCGTGTTTGTCGATCACGGCCTGCTGCGTCTGAACGAAGGCCAAATGGTAATGGATATGTTTGCCCGCAATCTGGGCGTGCGCGTGATTCACGTTGATGCCACCGAACAGTTTATGAGCAAACTGGCAGGCGAAACCGATCCGGAGAAAAAACGCAAAATCATCGGCGCGGAGTTTGTTGAAGTATTCGACCGCGAAGCGAAGAAGCGCGTGAACGCCAAATGGCTGGCGCAAGGCACGATTTATCCCGATGTAATTGAAAGTGCAGGCGCGAAAACCAAAAAAGCGCACGCCATCAAATCGCATCACAATGTCGGCGGCCTGCCCGAAGAAATGAACTTGAAACTGCTCGAACCGCTGCGCGATTTGTTTAAAGACGAAGTACGCGAGCTGGGCGTAGCGCTCGGTCTGCCGCGCGAAATGGTGTACCGCCATCCGTTCCCCGGTCCGGGCTTGGGCGTGCGCATTTTGGGCGAAGTGAAAAAAGAATACGCCGACCTGCTGCGCCGCGCCGACGACATCTTTATCCAAGAACTGCGCGCCGCTACCGATGAAAACGGCACATCTTGGTACGACCTGACCAGCCAGGCATTCGCCGTTTTCCTGCCGGTGAAATCCGTCGGTGTAATGGGCGACGGCCGCACTTACGACTACGTTGTCGCCCTGCGCGCCGTAGTTACCAGCGACTTTATGACCGCGCATTGGGCAGAACTGCCCTATTCGCTCTTGGGCAAGGTTTCCAACCGCATCATCAACGAAGTACGCGGCATCAACCGCGTAGTATATGATGTCAGCGGCAAACCGCCGGCCACAATTGAATGGGAATAAAAATAAATAAAATCAATTATTTATATACTTGTTTCTAAAATCTCCGTCATACCGTTTCCTTGAAATACCGTTCAAACATTTCTGTTTTCAGACGGCCTTGTTTCAGGAAACGGCTGTGGCGGTTTATTCGCAATCGGGCAATGGACATTCCGTTACACTCCGCTCCGATTCTGCGCCGACGGAATGCCGTCCAACCTCTATTTCTTCTCCGAAAGCCTGCTATGCTGCCTCTTTCCGTTTTGATTCTTGCACGCAATGAAGAACGCAATATCCGCGACTGCATCGAAAGCGTGCTGTTTGCCGGTGAAATTATTGTGATTGATGATTTCAGCAGCGACAACACGCGTGAGATTGCCGAGAGCTTGGGTGCGAAAGTGATTCAGCGCAGTTTGGACGGCGATTGGGGCGGCCAACAGACTTTTGCCGTACAGCAGGCTTCCCAGCCTTGGATTTTGTTTTTAGATGCCGATGAGCGCATCTCGCCGCAATTAGCCGAAGAAATCCGTGAAACAGTGCAAAATGCCGCGCCCGATACTGCCTATTGGATACAGCGCAAAAACCGTTTCCACCACAATAAAGCGGAACACGGCACGCTGCGCCCTGATTACGTCTGCCGCCTGATGCCGTCTGAAAACGTGCGCGTGGAAGGTTTTGTCCACCCGAAAATCGTGCATCCGTATCAAGACGGCAAGCTGACGCAGCCGATGTACCACTACACTTACGACAACTGGGACCAATATTTCCGCAAGTTCGACCAATACACGCGCCTGTCAGCCGAAAAATACTATGAAGCAGGTAAAAAAGCTTCGTTTTTCAAAGACATTGTTTTACGGCCGATTTGGGCATTTATCAAAGTGTATTTCTTCGACAAAGGCTTTTTGGACGGCAAACTCGGCTGGATTTTGGCGGTCAACCATTATTTCTACACAATGACGAAATACGTCCGCCTTTATTATCTGCACAAATCGAAAGGCAAACTCTGATGAGCGGCGTTTCCCTCATTATCACCACCTACAACCGCCCCGATGCGCTGGATTTGGTGTTACAGTCGGCTTTGCGCCAAAGCGTACCACCGCAGGAAATCATCATTGCCGACGACGGTTCGGGAGCGGAAACCGCCGAATTGGTGCGCCGTTTTGCCGAACAATCGCCGATTCCCGTCAAACACGCTTGGCGCAGCGACGACGGCTTCCGCGCGGCAGAAAGCCGCAACCGCGCAATGGCACTGGCGGAGCAGCCGTATATTGTCTTAATCGACGGCGATATGGTGCTGCACCCTGAATTTATCCGCGACCATCTGGCCGCCGCCGAACACGGCGTTTGGGTGCAAGGCAGCCGCGTTTTGCTGACCGAAACAGCCACGGCAAAACTGCTTGCCGAACCGCTGCCCGAACCCTACCGCCCTTCGCCGTTTTCAGACGGCATCGAAAAAAAACACGCCGCCCTGCGCTGCGCCTGCCTCAGTGCCTTGGCCGCCCGTTTCACCAAGCAAAGCCACAAATCAGTTAAAAGCTGCAATATGGGCTTTTACTTGGCCGATGCCGAAAAAATCAACGGTTTCAATAATGATTTTGTCGGCTGGGGACGCGAAGACAGCGAATTTGCCGCCCGACTCTACCACAGCGGTATCCGCCGCAAAAACCTCAAATTCGCCGGCCTCGCCTATCATCTTTGGCACAGAGAATCCGAACGCAGCGCCCTGCCGCGCAATGACGAGCTGCTGAAACAGACTTTGGCGCAGCAATCAACGTGGTGCGAAAACGGCTTGAATTCATTTAAAGAAAAATAAAATCCGCAAGGCCGTCTGAAAAACGTTTAGTTTACGGAGTTCAGTGTTGCCCGATTATTTATTGATTTTCAGACGGCCTTCCGGCCGAAAACAGTCATACTATGATTCTTTTTATTTTGATGGCGCTGGCCGCCGGTGCGGCTGTTGCCACCCAAGCTGCGATTAACAACCGTTTGGCGCATGGCTTGCTGATGCAGCCTTTGGTTGCGGCAACCGTATCTTTTGCGGTCGGCACTGTGGTGCTTATCGGCTTGTGTTTGTGGAAAGCCGATCTTTCCGGCGCGTGGCAGCAGCTGCCGCAACAGCCTTGGTGGCGTTATCTCGGTGGCGTGCTCGGTGTCGGCTTTGTGTTCACAACCATCTACCTTGCGCCGAAGCTGGGCATTACGCAAATGCTGTTTTTCGTGATTATCGGCCAGCTTTGCACCGCAGCCCTTATCGATCACTTCGGCTTAATCGGAATGAGCGTCCGGCCGGTTCAGATTTGGCAAATCATCGGCCTTGCCGTTATTGCCTGCGGTTTGGCGCTGTTTTTCTTCGGCAAACGTTTTTTCGGTTGAGCAGCAAAAAAAATGCCGTCTGAAAACCAAGTATCGGTTTTCAGACGGCATTTTTGCGATATTTACGCTGCTTTCTTTTTCAGCAAAACACCGCTTTCGATATGGTGGGTAAACGGGAATTGGTCGAACAGCGCGGCGCGGACGACTTCGTGCGTTTCGGCCAATGTACCGAGGTTGGCGCGCAATGTGTCGGGATTGCAGGAAATATAGATAACATTGTCAAACTGCGCCACCAGCTTTAAAGTTTCATCATCAATACCGGCACGCGGCGGATCAACAAAAATGGTTGAAAAATCATAGTCATTCAAATCCACGCCCTGCTCTGCCAAACGGCGGAAGCTGCGGTTTTGCGTATAAGCCTCAGTAAATTCTTCGGCCGACAAGCGCGCAATACGGATATTTTCGGCCTGATTTTCGGCAATATTCCACTGAGCAGCGTTTACCGAGGTTTTCGATACTTCGGTGGCCAAAGCACGGCGGAAATGCCGCGCCAGCGGCAAAGTAAAATTGCCGTTGCCGCAATACAGCTCCAACAAATCGCCGCCTAAACCTTGCGCGCTGTCGCACGCCCATTCCAACATTTTTTCGCACATTCTCGCGTTCGGCTGGGTAAAACCGCCTTCGATTTGGCGGTAAGCAAAGGTTTTGCCGTGCACATTCAGCCGTTCGGTAACAAAATCCTGCTGCAATACAATTTTCTGCCCGCGGCTGCGCCCGATAATAAAAATGCCGAGCTTTTCCTGCAAAACACGGGCGGCCGCTTCCCAAGCTTCGTCCAGCTTTTTATGGTAAATCAGCGTAACCAGCATTTCGCCGCTCAATGTGCTGAGAAATTCGCATTGGTACAAACGGTTTTTCAGCACTTCGTCAGCCTTGATTTCGGCCAGCAAAACCGGCATTAAACAATTAATATTTTCATCGGCCGCAGGCAGATTTTCCAGCTTGATTAACGAAGCCGTACCGGCTTTGCGGCCGGGTTCGAACATCGCATAGCAAATATCATCGCCCTCGTGCCAAATGCGGAACTCGGCACGCATACGGAAACCGCTGTCCGCAGAAGCAAATACTTCCCATTCGGGCATTGCCAAATCTTGGAACAAACCGCGCAAACGCGCCTGTTTTTCTGCCAGCTGCTCGGTATAAGCTAAGCTGCTCATCTTTTTCCTTTCGGGCAAATACTTTCAGACGGCCTTACGCATACAGGAAAGGCCGTCTGAAAAAATCAGCAAAATATCTGATTATTTGAAGAAATTACCGAAACCGGCAGGCAGGCCCTGCGTAAACGCACCCATTGTGTTTGAAGTGGTTTCTTCGGCTTTTTCACCGGCGGCATTAATCGCAGCCAATACCAAGTCTTCCAGCATTTCTTTGTCCTCCGCTGCTTCGGCAATCAAATCCGGGCTGATTTCGATGCTGCGTACAACGTGGTTGCAGGTCATCACCACTTTTACCAAACCGTTGCCCGCTTCGGCTTCCACTTCGGTTTCGGCCAGCTTCGCCTGCGCCTTTTTCATATTTTCCTGCATCTTCTGCGCCTGCTGCATCAGGCCGCCCAAACCGGCTTTTCCAAACATTTTCTGCTCCTTGTTAAAATAGAATCAAATCAAACTTTCCAGACGGCCTCCGCCGCCCGGGGGCAATGCCCTTAATCCATATTTTCCAGCAATTCGATGCTGCCGCGTTTCCACACTTCGCAATCAAAAAACTGCATTACTTTTTTGCAGCCGGCATCGTTTTCCAAAGCCATTTGCGCTTTAATCAAACCGGCCGCTTTCAAGCGGTTTTTCCGCATCATCGGCGTTTCCCAGCCTTGGTTTTCCTGCCATTCCACCGTACGCAGCTGCAAATCGGGCAGCTCGTAAGCATCGGCCAGCACACTGCGGATTTTATCGAAAAACTCTTTTTTTACCGTAATGCCTGAATGCCCGTTCAGCGACAATATCAAGCGGTTTTCCGCTTCTTCAAACGATACCCAAGCGCAGTCCTGCGCCAGCATTTGCGCGCCGCCCAAACGGGGCGACAAGCGTTTGACGATTTCAAACCAATTATCTCCTGCAAACGGCGGCAGTGGGATAAATTGCGCTTCGGTTTCGTCTTCTTCACTCTCTGCCACTTCGGCAAACGGATATTCCGCAGGCGGTACGGAAGCGCTTTCTTCGTTCGGCAATTCGTCAAACGGCGGCATTTCCTGCGGCCATTCGTCTTCGCCGCGCGCCGCCCAAGCTACCGCTTCTACGGTATCGGCGGAATATGTCCGTTCATCAAACGGATGATCCGCCGCCCGTTCGCGCGGTGTCGGCTGTGATGCTGCCGATGCGCTGTTTTCAGACGGCCTTGCCGTTTCGCTGAAACGTTCCTGAGGTGCAGAGGCCGTCTGAAAAGCGGCTTCCGTATGTTCAGCCGGAGAAGCGGCTGTTTCCATCTCATTCACGCGATGGTTTTCGGCCGGAACAACGGTTTGCTCCGCTACATTTTCTGCTGCCCGTATCGGTGCTTGTGTGGCTGGTTCGGCAAGCGGTTCAACTGCATCTGCCGAAACTTTACCGCCGTCTGAAAAACCGCCTGTTCCGCTGTTTATAATGCCGTTTTCAGACGGCATCGCGGCATCTTGTTCTTCCCAAGGCGGCAAATCTGCATTATTTTCTGCACCGGCTGCGGCTTTACCGGCATTTGCTGCACGCGCTGTTCCGCTCGGTATAACCGTCTCCGCAGACGGCTCAGCCCAAGGCTTTTTTGCCGGTACGGCCTCCGTTACAGCAATATTTTCGGGGTTTTGCAACGCCGTACCGTGGATTTCGGCATTTTCCGGTTGCGCGCGCGCAGCCATCGGCGCAAAAGCCAGCATACGCAGCAAGGTCATTACAAAACCGGCATACTCATCGGGCGCAACGCCCAAATCCTGTTTGCCGTGAATCGCGCATTGGTAGTAAAGCTGGATTTGCTCGTCAGCCAACTGAGCGGCCAAGGCAGTCAGCGCGGCGTATTCGGGATCATCCTGCGCGATTGCAGACGGCACGGTTTTCAGCAGCGCCAAACGTTGCAGCAATACCGCCAGCTCGCTTAATGCGTTATCAAAACCGATGGCGCGCGCAGCCATTTCCTGCGCCTTGGCCATCAAAGCCTGCCCGTCTTGGCGGGCGATACTGTCCAATAATTCGTATAAATAGCGTTTATCGACTGCACCGATCATCTGGCGCACATCGGCTTCGCCGACCTGCCCCGAACCCATTGCAATCGCCTGATCCAGCAGACTCAGTGCATCACGCATCGAACCTGCGGCGGCACGGCCCAACAGTTGCAACGCGGCAGGCTCGTACGCAATGCCTTCTTCATTCAAGACATAAGCCAGATGGTCGGCCACCTGCTGTGCGGTCATATTTCGCAACACAAATTGCAGACAGCGGCTGAGTACGGTGACCGGCACTTTGTGCGGATCGGTGGTCGCCAGAATAAATTTAACGTGTTCGGGCGGCTCTTCCAGCGTTTTCAGCATCGCGTTGAAAGCGCTTTTGGAAAGCATATGCACTTCGTCGATGATATAGACTTTGTATTTGCCGGCCGTCGGCGCGTATTGCGCGTTTTCCAATACCTCGCGGATATTGTCGATGCCCGTATTGGAAGCCGCATCGATTTCCAGCAAATCGACATAACGCCCGGCATCAATCTGCGTGCAGCTTTCGCACACGCCGCAAGGCTCGCCGTGCACCGCATTTTCGCAGTTCAAACTTTTGGCCAGAATACGCGCAATCGTGGTTTTACCCACACCGCGCGTACCCGTCAGCAGATAAGCGTGGTGCAGACGGCCTTTGTCGAGCGCATTGCGCAAAGCCTTGACCACGTGTTCCTGACCGACCAAATCGGCAAAATTTTTCGGGCGCCATTTTCTGGCAAGAACTTGATAAGCCATAATTTTCCAAGCAACGAAAGCGGTAAAAAGCAAAGCAGAGGCCGTCTGAAAACACAGGTTTCCCCGCAACAGAAAACGCCTCTTCCGCCCAATCCGTACGGCGCGGACAGCACCGCAAACAGCCGTAAAAACGGCCTGCATTCTAACAGATTTAGCAAGCCGCCGCAGCTTCGGCCTGCCGCTTTTCCCGGCGGTTCTTTTCAGACGGCCGCCGCAGACCGGCTCCGCTCAAATGCACCGCCGTTCTTTTTTCCCGCCTTGCTTTTGAGCAATATACTTTATTGATATATAGCCGCCGTATATTTTTAGCCGATTTTACGCCTGCTTTGCTTGACGGTATTTGCAGCAGCAAGTTACCATCAAAGG
>JAUNKU010000067.1 GCA_030532645.1 Neisseria sp.
GCCCCGGATTGTGATTCCGGTTGTCGTGGGTTCGAGCCCCATCAGCCACCCCAAGAGAGATTTTGAAAACCGCTTTGTTTAAAGCGGTTTTTTTGCTTTATGGGCTTTTTATAAGCTGTTGAACGCATTAAGGCCGTCTGAAAATATCGGTTTTCAGACGGCCTTTCTGTATGGTTCGGGATTAAGACGGAATATTCAGACGGCCTTTCAGCCAGTGTTTCAATGCCGCCATATCATTGCGGTGCAGCCAGAGTAAAAGCAGCAGGCCGACCAGCCAGAATAGGGTGAAGGGCAAGCGTTGGCCGGTGTGGCCGTAGAGCGCGTAAGCGGTGGAAACGGCCAGTGCGCCGAGCGTGGCGGCATACAGTCCGGCGCGCGGCAGCGGCTGCCACAGGCGGACGGAGATTTCTGTTTTCAAAAAGAAAAACAGCCAGAATGCGGCGGCAGTGGAAGCGGCGGCACCGCGTGCGCCGAAATGCGGAATCAGCAGACTGCCGAGCGCGAGGTTGGCGCTCAGTGCAGCCAGTGAGACCAGCGCGGCCAGATGGGTTTTGCGGCGTACATTGATGCCGATGCCGCCGACTTCGGTAAGCGTGTAGAGCAGCGGATAAAGCATAAAGGCCGGTACGATAAACTGGACATCGCTGTATTTCGGCGGCAGCAGCCAAGCCAACAGCGGCGAGAGCAGGCCGGCGGCGCACCAAACGGCCAGCACCACGGCAGCCAGCAAGCGGAAAATACGGCCGACACGGTGCAGGTTTTCGTTGTGCTGCACCCAGCGGAACAGGGTAGGCGACCAGATGGTCGAGAAAATGCTTTGCACAATCAAAGCCGCCGCGCCGAAGCTGGCGGCCAAAGCATATACGCCCAGTTCTGCGAAACCGGCGTAGTGTTTCAGCAAAAAGCGGTCGGCCGATACCAAGCCCCAGTAGGCCAGGCCGCCCAGTGCCAGCGGAGTGCCGTAGTGCAGGCAGCGGCGGCGGAGAGTGCGGTCGGCCGGTGCGGTGAAGGCCGTCTGTAAAGCGGAACGGGTTTGCCATACCAAAATTATAACGGTTAAAACTTGGGCGGTTGTGTAGGCGGTAGCGAGATTGAGCGTGTGGTTGCGGCTGTATGTGAACACATAAAATGCGGTCAGCAGCAAGACCAATACTTTCGGAATCAGCTGGCTGAACGAAAATGCCCAAGCACGCTCCTGCATCCGCAAAACGATGGACAGATAGCGCGTCAGCAGCAGCGCGGCGCAGAAAACGACTGTCAGCAAGCCCAAACGGAAGCTGGGTAAATCGAAAATATGCGCGGAAATCTGCGGCAGAAGCGGCAGTGCGGCCAATGCGGCGGCCGCGAGAAGGGCAAGCGGTACGGCCAACACGGTTTTCAGCAGCGCGGCTTTGTTTTCCTCGGCGTGGTACTCGCGGATATAGGCTTGGTCGAGCCCGAGTCCGAGCGCAATCAAGACCAAGCTGCCGACAGTTTGCAGCAGGCTGATGCGCCCCAAATCTTCGGCAGCGAAATACCACGAGAGCAGCGGCAGCGAAATCACACCGAGCGCGGCGCTGCCGACGGGGCCGAGTGCAAAACCGGCCAGTTTGTTCAAATTCATAGTGTTAAGGTCAATGTGTCCGGCGGACAAGTGTTCGGACGGAGCGGAGGGTTGGTTGGCCTGTATCGGTTTCAGTTTCACAGAAGCTTACTTTGTCCGTTTTCAGACGGCCTCGTCCCATAAATCTAGCTGTTTTTCTTCTGTTTTTTCCGGGAAATAAACATTCAGGCCGATAAGCCGTACTTTCCGGCCGTTTCTGCGCTGCCAAATCTGTTCCAACAGATTGTCGAATGCCTGCAAACTCAGGCCGTCGGTTTGGCGTTCCAAAGTGGTTTGGCTGAAATCATCGAATTTCAGCTTGATGCCGAGTTTTTTAAACTCGTTTGGCGGCATATCGTCCCAGTTGCGCTGAATACGGAAGACCAGCTTGTGAAAATGCGCCTGCACGATTTCGCGGGCTTCGTGCAAACTGCCGATATCGGCAGCCAGCGTGGTTTCTACCGCCAGAGATTTGCGCGGACGGTTCGGCTCGACTTCGCGCGGATCGATGCCGTGGGCAAAATCCCACAAACGGCGGCCGAATTTGCCGAAACGGCGGTAAATCATCAGCTTGTCGGCCTGCTGGATATCGGCGCACGTTTCAAAGCCGAGCTGTTTCAGCTTTTCATTGGTTACTTTGCCCACCCCGTGGATTTTGCCCAAAGGCAGGGTTTGCACGAAAGCGGCTACCTGCTCCGGCGGAATCACAAACTGCCCGTTCGGCTTGTTGCGCTCGGAAGCGATTTTAGCCAGAAATTTCAGCGGCGCAATACCGGCCGAAGCGGTCAAACCCAGCTCGTTCCAAATTGTTTGGCGGATTTCCTGCGCCATCCAAGTGGCCGAGCCGAAACAGTGGTTCGAACGGCTGACATCAAGATAGGCTTCGTCCAGCGACAGCGGCTCGATAAGGTCGGTATATCGGCGGAAAATCGCGTGAATCTGCTGCGAAACGCTTTTATAAAGCGGCATATTGACGGGAAGAAGCACCAAATGCGGGCAACGCTTCAAGGCTTGCGCGGTCGGCATCGCGCTGTGCAAACCGAATTTGCGCGCTTCGTAATTGCAGGTTGTCAGCACGCCGCGCCGATCGGCACTGCCGCCGACGGCTACCGGTTTGCCCGCCAGCTCGGGGCGTTCGCGGATTTCCACCGCCGCGAAAAAGCAGTCCATATCGATATGGATGATTTTCTGCTGCGGTTGCGTGCTTGCAGGTGTTTCCAAGCCGGTCATACGGTTTCGTTTTTGCTGAAAGGAACAGCCCGTTTTTCAGACGGCCTTGACGGCTTCGGCCAGTGCATCGGCGGTTTGCTGCACTTGTGCTTGCGTCAGATACGGGTGCATCGGCAGGCTGAGTACTTCTCGGGCGAGGCGGTCGCCGACGGGAAGCTGTGCTTCGGAAGCAACGGCCGGCTGGCGGTTGAGCGGAATCGGGTAATGCACGGCGGTGGGAATGCCGGCGGCTTTTAAGGCCGTCTGAACCTTATCGCGTTCGGGTACGCGCACGGTGAATTGTGCGTAAGCACTTCGGTTATGCGCTTCGATAAACGGAGCGGCGAGACCGTGTGCCGCCAATGCTTCGCCATACCATTGCGCGACTTGCTGGCGTTTGTCCATTTCATCGTCCAAAATCGCCAGTTTCGGCAATAAAATAGCGGCTTGCAAAGTATCCAAGCGGCTGTTGATGCCGACACGGATATGGTGGTAGCGGCGGTCTTGGCCGTGCTGGGCGATTTGTCGGGCGGCGGTAGCGAGCGTTTCGTCATTCGTAAACAGCGCGCCGCCATCGCCGTAGCAGCCCAGAGGTTTGCTGGGGAAAAAACTGGTGCAGGCAATGGTGGAGAGGTTGCCCGATTTCCGGCCTTTGTATGTTGCGCCGAAACTTTGTGCGGCATCTTCAATCACCGGCAGACAATGGCGTTCGGCGATGGCGTTAATCACATCGAAATCGGCGCATTGGCCGTAAAGCGACACGGGAATAATCGCTTTGGTACGCGGCGTAATCGCGGCTTCCAAAAGCTCGGGGTTGAGGTTGTAGGTTGGTTCGCATACATCGACATACACCGGTTTTGCACCCAAAAGGGCAACGGTTTCGGCGGTGGCGATATAGGTAAAACCGGGTGTAATGACTTCGTCGCCTGCGCCGATGCCCAGCGCCATCAGTGCGATTTGCAGCGCATCGGTGCCGTTGGCGCAAGTGATGCAGAATTTTGCGCCGCAGTATTCGGCCAGCTTGTTTTCCAGTTCGGCAACTTCGGGGCCGAGAATGTATTGGCCGTGCGCGAGCACTTTTCGGATATTGGCATCGATTTCGGTTTTCAGGCGGGCCTGTTGGGCGGCTAAGTCGATAAATTGCATAGTATTTGGACTTCGGTGTTTGGGCGGTTAAAAATGCGGTTTTGCTGATTGCGGTTTACTGTTTTTCAGAAGGCTTTGAAGGCGGTTTGTTTTTGTTATTTCGATGGAGGAGATGCTCGGGGCAAGCCCGAGTATGGCGGACGGTTGTTTTCAGACGGCCTCACCGCCCAGCTTCCGCACGATGCCGTCTGAAAGTTCGTACACATCACCGGTATGCGGACAAACGGCGCGGCCTTCGCCGTCCAGCGGCAAATCGAGCTGTTCGCCGTATTCGCTCATCCAGCCGATTTGACGGGCGGGTACGCCGACCATCAGCGCGTAATCCGGCACATCTTTATTGATTACCGCGCCTGCGCCGACAAAGGCGAAACGGCCGACGGTTACGCCGCAGACAATGGTGCAGTTTGCGCCCAAGGTTGCGCCGGTTTTTACCAGCGTGTCGCGGTATTCGTTTTTGCGCTCGATAAAGCTGCGCGGATTGTAAACATTGGTGAATACCATACTCGGGCCGCAGAACACGCCGTCTTCCAGCTCGACATTGTCGTACACCGAAACATTGTTCTGGATTTTCACACGGCGGCCGATTTTCACGCGGTTGCCGACAAATACATTCTGGCCGAGCGAACATTCTTCGCCGATTTGTGCGCCGCCGCAAATGTGGACGAAATGCCAGATGCGGCTGCCTGCGCCGATTTGTGCGCCGTCGTCGATAATGGCGGAAGGGTGGGCGGTGTAGGTCATTGCGGTTTCCGTTTGGTGTGTGTTGTTCAGCAAGTAGGTTGGGTTGGAACGAAGTGGAAACCCAACATAATATTTGATGTAAAAATGTTGGGTTTGCGCTCACGCTTCAACCCGACCTGGGCGATAAACCATATTTTCAGACGGCCTCAAAGCCGTTTGGTGACTTTGAGGCCGTCTGAAAAACGGGCTTACAGCATACTGCCGTTAATCGGGCAGTGGCGCGGCATAAAGCTGTGTTCGTCGGCCATATCCCACATTTCACGGTAGAAGGCGTTGTCGGCCGTGCCGTCAAGCAGGCTGCCTTTACGCAGGAAGGTGTGGGTTTGCGAGAACAGGCGCGTGCCGCCGTCGGCTTGGCGGCGTACCAAGTGATACGGTTTCAATTCTTCGGGGTGCTCCAAGCCAACTGCGCCGACAATATCGGCTACGGATTTCAGCGTGTTGGCGTGGAAGTTTTTCACGCGCAGGTATTTGTCGGCCACCACCAGCGCCTGCTGGCGTTTCGGGTCTTGCGTGGCGACACCGGTCGGGCAGCGGTTGGTATGGCAGGAACGCGATTGGATACAGCCGACGGCAAACATAAAGCCGCGCGCGCTGTTGCACCAGTCTGCGCCGATGGCGAGCATACGGGCTACGTCGAAGCCGCTGATGAGTTTGCCGCTTACGCCGACTTTGATTTTGTCACGGATGCCAGCGCCGACCAAGGTGTTGTGTACCCACAAAAGGCCGTCTGTCAGCGGCATACCGAGATGGTCCATAAATTCTACCGGCGCGGCACCTGTGCCGCCTTCTGCGCCGTCAACCACGATAAAGTCGGGGTAGTTGTCCGTTGCCAGCATTGCTTTGACCATTGCCATAAATTCCCACTGCTGGCCGATGCACAGCTTGAAGCCGACCGGTTTGCCGCCGGAAAGTTCGCGCAGCTGCTGCCAGAAAGCCACCAGTTCCAGCGGTGTGTGGAAGGCCGAGTGGCCGGCCGGCGAGATGCAGTCTTTGCCCATCGGAATATCGCGCGTTTCGGCGATTTCTTTGGTAATTTTGCTGGCCGGCAGCATACCGCCTTTGCCCGGTTTTGCGCCTTGCGAGATTTTGATTTCAATCATTTTCACGCTGTCGAGTTTGGCGCGTTGGGCGAAGGTTTCGGGATTGAATTTGCCGTCTTCGGTACGGCAGCCGAAATAGCCGGTACCGATTTCCCAAATCAGGTCGCCGCCGTATTTCAAGTGATACGGGCTGATGGAGCCTTCACCGGTATCGTGGGCAAAGCCGCCTTCTTTTGCGCCTCGGTTCAGCGCTTCCACGGCGTTGGCCGACAAACTGCCGAAACTCATTGCGGAAATATTGAATACGGAAAGCGAATAAGGCTGGCTGCACAATTCGTTGCCGACGGTAATGCGGAAGCGGCTGTCGCTGACTTTACGGCTGTGCTGCGACTGTACAAACCATTCGTGGCCTTCCTGATAGAAGTTTGCCAGCGTACCGAAAGCATCGGTGCTGTCGAGGTTTTTGGCACGTTGGTACACCAAGGCGCGCTGCTGGCGCGAAAACGGTACTTTTTCTTTATCGTCTTCCAAAAAATACTGGCGGATTTCGGGGCGGAAGGCTTCAAACAGAAAACGGATATGCCCGGCAATCGGATAGTTGCGCAAAATCGCGTGGCGCGTTTGGCGCATATCGTTGATGCCCAAGGCAACCAGCGCGATGCTGATAACGGCCAGCCACCAAATCTGGAAAATCAGCGCCGCCACGGCCAGCACGGCAAACAAAATCAGCAGGCCGTAGCGCGGCATCATCAGGAAGCTGTAATTGGCGGAACTTTCTTTATACGGTTTGTCGGTAATCGGAGTGGTCATAAGATTTCCTTCAAAAGGGAAAAAGTGTGGCCGTTTCGCGGCCGGTTATGCCCTGACAGGCTGTCCTTTGCAGCGGATTGGTTTTTCGGATACCCCGTTTGTTTTCAGACGGCCCCACAGTCTGTCGAATGCAGGCCGCTCCGCTTGTCGGCAAAACAGCTTATTGTAACGCGGAACGGCAGGGAAAAACGGTTTTGCCGTAAAAATTATCGGGGAAGGCCGTCTGAAAAACGCGCAACGGTTTTTGGGTATTTGGGTTGGCGTTGCTTTGGGTTTGTGGGTCTGATTTTGTTTGCTGGGTTATGGATACCGGCCTTGTCGGCCGACGCCCCCACCCTAACCCTCCCCCGCAAGCGGGAGAGGGGACAGGTTTCTGTATTTTCAGACGGTCTTGTTCTTGATTTCAACCACATACCCAAGAATAAGCGGCAACTTATTCTTTCCCCAAAGTGGGAGAAAGGATAGGTTTCTGTATGCTTAGGCGGCTTTGTTGTTGATCTAAACCGAATGTCCAAGAATAAACAGTAACTTATTTCCTCCCCGTAAGTGGGAGAGAGGGCAGGTTTCTGCATTTTCAGACGGCCTTATTCTTGCTTTTAACCACATACCCAAGAATAAACAGTAACTTATTTCCTCCCCGCAAGTGGGAGAGGGAGGATTTCTGTATTTTCAGACGGCCTTGTTCTTGCTTTCAACCGCATACCCAAGAATAAGCAGCAACTTATTCCCTCTCCCGCTTGCGGGGGAGGGTTAGGGTGGGGGTATGCGGCATCAGCCGCCTGATAGAACAAACAGCAACGTCCTTTTTATACAAAGGCGGTAACGGCGGCAGAAGCCTGCCATCCAAGCAGCCTGAAAGGCCGTCTGAAAATGCCGCTTCCCGAAGCCTTCCGTACAAACTCAATACACCAACGGCAGCGATACGGTTTTATTGTCGCGTGCCGACAAATAAGCAGCGATCAAAAGCTCCAAAGATTTCAGCCCTTCGCGGCCGTCTGTAACCGGCTCGGCTTCGCCGCGCATCACGTCCACCACGTTTTTGTAATACATCGGGTGGCCGAAGCCGTAAACCGAAGTGGTTTCATAATTGGCCGACTTGATTTGTTCGTCGTAATCGCGCGGCTCGGCGAAATTCCATTCCTGAATTTCGTTCACCGCCATACCGCCGATGCGTACCGTACCCGTTTCGCCCAAAATCGTAATCGAACCTTCGAGGTTTTTCGGATAAGTGCACATCGTTACCGCCATCGAGCCGAGCGCGCCGTTGCGCCAGCGCACATTCATCACGGCTGTATCTTCCACTTCAATATCGCGGTGGGTGGACACCATCGCCTGCACGTCCTGCACAGGGCCGATAAGCCATTCCATCAAATCCACATAATGGCTGGCCTGATTCATCAGCGCACCGCCGTCAAATTCCCACGTTCCGCGCCAGCCGTTGCCTTGGTCGTAATACGCCTGCGGCCGCGTCCAAAATACATTCAGATGCACCATCGCGATTTTGCCGAAACGCTTTTCGTCCACCGCGCGTTTCAATAATTGCAACGTTGCGTTCAGGCGGTTTTGTTTGACCACAAACAAGCGTTTGCCTGCACGGTCGGCCGCTTTCACCATACGCTCGCCGTCCGCCAAACGCGTTGCCATCGGCTTTTCCGTCATCACGTGGAAACCGGCTTCCAACGCGGCTACCGCCTGCTCGGGGTGCAGGCCGGAGGGTGTGGTCAGCACCACAATATCGGCTTCGGTTTGCGCCAGCATTTCGCAGAACGAAGCAAACCCGGCCGTGCCCGTACGCTCGACCGCAGCCGCCAAAGCCGCCGCATCGTTGTCGCACACGGCTACCAGCTCGCAATCGTCTTTTAAAGCTTCCAGCGCGCCGAAATGGTTGTTGGCGATACGGCCGCAGCCGGCTAGCGCAAATTTGATTTTTCGGTTTTTGATGGTTTCAAACATTGGAATTTTCCTGTTGAGGCCGTCTGAAAAACGTTTGTGCTGTTTTTCAGACGGCATTCGAATGGTTGTTTCAGACAAAGCGGTTTGG
Organism: Neisseria sp.; assembly: GCA_030532645.1. Classification (GTDB taxonomy): domain Bacteria; phylum Pseudomonadota; class Gammaproteobacteria; order Burkholderiales; family Neisseriaceae; genus Neisseria. The sequence goes on from JAUNKU010000067.1 coordinate 8,573, forward strand.
CAAACCGCACATCCCAACCCTAGCCCTTCCCACAAGCGGAAGAGGGGGCGGCTTATCAAACCGCCCCGTCATACTCGGGCTTGACCCGAGTAT
>JAUNKU010000068.1 GCA_030532645.1 Neisseria sp.
GTGGATTGCCGCACTCGGAATGAGCATCAGCTCGCTGCTGGTTCTGGGCAATGCCTTGCGCTTGCGAAAATAAAGGCCGTCTGAAAACAGGGCTGCAAACTGCAGCCCTTTCTGTTGGAAAACTGCTTCACCCAAAAGGTTTTCCGCAGCTGTGGATTTTGCCCTTTTCAGCTCTTTAAAACCGGTAATACGCAAACCGTCTTGGCAATATCTGTTTTCCTTCCCCATTCAAAAAGGCCGTCTGAAAACCGAAACAGCAATCGGTTTTCAGACGGCCTTTGCGATTAATGCACAGGTTTATTTATGACCCAGCTTAGGCAATACCGAGCCTTCGCCCAGTTGCAGCAGGCCGGTTTGCGAGTATACGCCGAGCTTGGCGCGGGTATCGGTGATGTCCAGATTACGCATAGTCAGCTGGCCGATGCGGTCGAGCGGCGTAAACGCGGCATCTTCCACTTTTTCCATACTCAAACGCTCAGGTGCGTAGGTCAGGTTCGGCGATTCGGTATTCAAAATCGAATAGTCGTTACCGCGGCGCAATTCCAGAGTCACTTCGCCGGTAACGGCTTTGGCTACCCAGCGTTGCGATGTTTCGCGCAGCATCAGGGCTTGGCTGTCGAACCAACGGCCTTGGTACAGCAGGCGGCCGAGGCGCAGGCCGTTGATGCGGTATTGTTCGATGGTGTCTTCGTTGTGGATACCGGTTACCAAACGTTCGTAAGCGATGTGCAGCAGAGCCATACCCGGGGCTTCGTAAATGCCGCGCGATTTGGCTTCGATAATGCGGTTTTCGATTTGGTCGCTCATACCCAAGCCGTGACGGCCGCCGATGCGGTTGGCTTCGAGGAACAGCTCCACCGGATCGCTGTATTCCACACCGTTCAGTGCCACAGGCACACCTTCTTCAAAGCGTACGCTCACTTCTTCGGCTTTGACTTCAACGTTTTCGTCCCAGAACGCTACGCCCATAATCGGTTTAACGATTTTGATACCGCTGTTCAGGAATTCCAAGTCTTTGGCTTCGTGGGTTGCGCCCAGCATATTGGAGTCGGTTGAATAAGCTTTTTCTACCGACATTTTGTAGTCGAAACCGTTGGCAATCAGAAATTCGCTCATTTCCTGACGGCCGCCCAGTTCGTCGATAAACTGCTGGTCAAGCCAAGGTTTGTAGATTTGCAGCGACGGATTGGTCAGCAAACCGTAGCGGTAGAAGCGCTCGATGTCGTTGCCTTTGTAGGTTGAGCCGTCACCCCAAATGTTTACATCGTCCTGTTTCATTGCAGACACCAGCATTGTGCCGGTTACGGCGCGGCCCAGCGGCGTGGTGTTGAAATAGGTAATGCCGCCGGTAGAAACGTGGAACGCGCCGCACTGGATAGCGGCGATGCCTTCGTGCGCCAGCTGTTGGCGGCAGTCAATCAAACGGGCTTCTACTGCGCCGTATTCTTTGGCTTTTTTCGGAATGGCGTTGTAATCGTCTTCATCGGGCTGGCCGAGATTGGCGGTGTAGGCGTAAGGCTCTGCACCTTTCAGCTTCATCCACAACAAAGCGGCGGAAGTGTCCAAGCCGCCGGAAAATGCGATGCCGACTTTCTGGCCGACCGGCAGGTGTTGCAAAATGGTATGATTGCTCATTATTCTTTTCCTTATTGCGTGTTTATCAGGCGATACGGGGTGTTATTTGCGAAAACAGCAAAGCTTTTATGGATTTGGCTTTGCCGGAACTTTCGGTTTTCAGACGGCCTCGAAACGCTTGCCGTAAAAGGCTGTTATTATTCTACAAACCGCCCGCGCCGTCCAGCGCGTAAAGAAATTTTAAGGAGCAACGATGTCGTTCAAACTGATTATCATCGGCGACGAAATCCTGCACGGCAGCCGTGCCGACAGCCATTTTGTCTATTTCAAAAACCTGCTCGCGCAATACGGCCTGAAACTGCATTCCGTGCATTATCTGCCGGACGACCGCGAGGTGCTGACGGCTGCCTTGCAGCAGAGTTTTTCAGACGGCCTGCCCACCTTTGTTACCGGCGGCATCGGTGCAACGCCTGACGACCACACGCGCCAAGCCGCGGCAGCCGCACTTCATCTGCCGCTTGCACTGCATCCGGAAGCCGCCGAAACCATTAACGCCATCAGCTTACAGCGCGGCGACAGTTTGGATTCTGCCGAGCATCAACGCCGTCTGAATTTGGCCGTTTTCCCCGCAGGTGCGGAGTTGGTACCGAATCCGTACAACCAAGTAGCCGGCTTCCATATCCGCGAGCATTATTTCCTGCCCGGCTTCCCGGTAATGGCGCACCCGATGGCCGAATGGGTGTTGCATACGTTTTACGCCGACCGCTTCCATCAAACCCGTTCGGAAACGCGCACGATTTGGCTGTTCGACCAGCCTGAATCGCGACTGATTCCGCTGATGGAAAGCATCGAACAACGTTTCCCGAATATCCGCACATTCAGCCTGCCGAGCGTAGAGAAAACCCTGCCGAACGGCAAAACCGTTCCCGCCCATATCGAATTCGGCTTAAAAGCCGAAGGCGAAGCCTGCAATCAAATGGAAACCGCTTGGCAGGAGGTATTAAGCACGCTTCACGATCTTGACATTGCGTGGCAGGAACACGATTTCGCGTAAGCCTTATCTTTGAACAGCCAAGAGGCCGTCTGAAAATACAACCGGCAAGAGATAGAAAAATGCTCCGCATAATGTATTTTCAGACGGCCTTCTCGGCTTTTAAACCTGCCGATAAAACAAAACCCCAAGCTTTTCAGCTCGGGGTTTTGCGTATCAAAGCTTAACCTTCGATTTTCACTTCTACACGACGGCCTTGGGCTTCGTTGCCTTGGGCAGCAGTCGTATTTTCAGGTTTGCGCAGCTCAATGTTCTCTTCTTTCACGCCTTGTGCCAGCAGGAAATCGCGTACGGCAAAAGCACGTTGTTTAGACAACTCGGCATTGGCAGCGGCATTACCGGTGCTGTCGGTATAACCGCTTACCACCAGTTTTTTGCCTTCTTTACCGGCATTCACCACATCGGCAGCAACGGCAGCCGCATTGTCGGCAACGGCGCTCTTACCGGTAGCAAAGTAGAACACGGCCATACCGTTATCCATTGCAACTTCCGAGCTGTCGGCAGCAGGTGCCGCAGGAGCAGCTGTTTCAGAGGCAGCAGGCGCAGTTTCAGCTTGTGCAGCAGGCTCGGCAGCGGCCGGAGCAGCTGTGGCAGCTTTACCGCCGATGGCATTTTCAGTATCGGTAGGCAAGGCTTTGCCGTCTTTGTGCGACAAACCCCAAACGTATGAAGTCAGGATATGCAGTTTGTCTTTATCCAAGAAGTTACCCCAAGCCGGCATTTGGTTGTGGCGACCGTTGGTAATCGTTTCGATAATGGCTTTTTGCGAACCGCCCCACAACCATACGTCGTCGGTCAGGTTCGGACCCAAGCCTTGTACACCTTGGCCTTTATCACCGTGACAGGTGAAACAGTTGGCTGGACCGCCGTGGAACAATACATCGCCGCGTGCAGCACGCTCGGCATCGTATTGGCCTTCCGGTTTAGACAAAGACATTACATAGTTTGCAACATCTTTCACGCGCTCTTCACCCAAAGTCGGACCCCACGCCGCCATAATGCCGGTACGGCCGTTGGCGATGGTTTCGTGGATTTTCTCAGGCGTACCGCCCCACAACCAGTCGGTATCGGTCAGGTTCGGGAAGCCGCGAGAGCCTTTGGCATCCGAGCCGTGACATTGGATACAGTAAGTATCGAACATATTTTTACCGATACGTTGCGCTTGCGGATCTTTGGCTACGGCTTCAACCGGCATTTTGCCGAATTTGGCGTAAACCGGACCGTAAGTATCTTGCGCGTTTTTGACTTCTTTTTCGTATTGGTTGCCGCTGGTCCAGTTCAAGAAACCTTTGAAGTCACCCAAAGCAGGATAAGCCAGGAAATAGCCGACACCGAATACCAAAGTCAGCAGGTAGAGATAAAACCACCAGCGCGGCAGCGGGTTGTTATACTCGGCGATGCCGTCCCACTCGTGGCCCATCGTTTCGACCTCTTCGCCTTTTTTCGGCGCTTTCACCTTGTTCTGCGACAACACCAGCCACAGCAAGGCAATCATACTCACCACCACGATGGCGATGATGTAGTAGCTCCAAAAGCCACTGGTAAAATTAGAAGTTGTGTTCATTCTTTCGCTCCGTGTACACGGTTATTATCCGGGCGCGGCTCAATCCGGCGTATCGTTATCATCAACGATACAGCGGGAAGCCTCCTCGTAATTCTTTTTGTTGCGCTTGTTCAGCACGATATAAAGCACCAAGATGAAGCTGACGAATACCCAAACGGTAAACAGACTCCGCGCCCAGTTAATATCCATGTTCTTACCTTACGTTTTTCAGTGCCAGACCCAAGCCTTGCAGGTAGGCGATTACGGCATCCAATTCAGATTTGTTTTTCAGCTCTTCCGGAGCTTTGGCAAAATCTTCGTCGGTATAAGGCGTGCCGACTGTACGCAAGCCTTCCATATTGCGGATGGTTTGCTCGACATTGACTTTGTTGCGCGCCAATGACGGGAAAGCCGGCATATTGGATTCAGGCACAACGTCGCGCGGGTTCATCAAGTGGATGCGGTGCCATTCGTCGGAATAGCGGCCGCCGACACGGGCCAAATCAGGACCGGTACGTTTGGAACCCCATTGGAACGGATGGTCGTAAACAGACTCACCGGCAACAGAGTAGTGGCCGTAACGCTCGGTTTCCGCACGGAAAGGACGAATCATTTGCGAGTGGCAGTTGTAGCAGCCTTCGCGGATGTACACATCGCGGCCGGCCACTTGCAGCGCGCTGTAAGGTTTCACGCCTTCAATCGGTTTGGTTACCGCAGGCGAGAAAAACAGCGGAACAATCTCAATCAGCAAACCGACGCTTACCACCAACAGGGTGAAAACGATCAGTGCACCGACCTTTTCTTCAACTAATTGTTGTAATTTCATTTTTGGTAGCCCATCTTTCTTGAAATTAGTGATGTTGAGCCTGTGCAACGGCCGGAATTTCCGCATCAACAGGTTTGCCACCGATTACCGTACGGTAAACGTTGTAAGCCATCAGAATCATACCGCTCAGGTACAGCAGGCCGCCGGTGAAACGGATGAAGTAGAAAGGCATACTGGCTTTTACGGATTCTACGAAAGAGTACGTCAGCGTACCGTCGTCGTTCAGCGCACCCCACATCAGGCCTTGCATCACGCCGGAAATCCACATAGAAGCGATGTACAGAACCACGCCGATGGTCGCAATCCAGAAGTGCGCATCAATCAGTTTGATGCTGTACATTTCTTTTTTGCCGAACAAACGCGGAATCAGGTAGTAGATAGAACCGATGGTTACGAAGCCTACCCAGCCCAACGCACCTGCGTGAACGTGGCCGACCGTCCAGTCGGTGTAGTGGCTCAATGCGTTTACTGTCTTGATAGACATCATCGGGCCTTCGAAAGTAGACATACCGTAGAACGACAGGGAAACCACCAAGAATTTCAGAATCGGGTCGGTACGCAGTTTGTGCCACGCGCCGGACAGGGTCATAATGCCGTTAATCATACCGCCCCAAGAAGGTGCAAACAGAATCAGCGACAGAACCATACCCAGCGATTGGGTCCAGTCAGGCAGTGCGGTGTAGTGCAAGTGGTGAGGACCGGCCCACATATAAGTGAAGATCAAAGCCCAGAAGTGCACCACAGACAGGCGGTAAGAATAAACCGGACGGCCTGCTTGCTTAGGAACGAAGTAGTACATCATACCCAAGAAGGCGGCTGTCAGGAAAAAGCCTACGGCGTTGTGGCCGTACCACCACTGAACCATCGCATCAATCGCGCCTGAGTAAACGGAGTAAGACTTCCACAAACCGGTAGGAATAGCGATGCTGTTTACGATGTGCAGCAAGGCAACTGCCAAGATAAATGCACCGTAGAACCAGTTGGCTACATAAATATGTTTGATTTTACGGGTAGCCAGAGTACCGAAGAAGACAATCGCGTAAACCACCCAAACCAAGGTAATCAGAATATCGATCGGCCATTCCAGCTCGGCGTATTCTTTACCGGAGGTGATACCCAAAGGCAGGGTAATCGCTGCGGCCACGATAACCAGCTGCCAGCCCCAGAAGGTGATGGCAGGCAGAATGTTGCCGCCGAACAGGCGCACGTTACAGGTACGCTGTACGACATAGTAAGAAGTAGCGAACAGGCCGCAACCGCCGAATGCGAAAATCACTGCATTGGTGTGCAGCGGACGCAGACGGCCGAAGGAAAAGTACGGGCCAATATCGGTAAGGTTCAATGCAGGCCAAAACAGCTGGGCGGCAACAATCACGCCGACCAGCATACCCACAATACCCCAAACTACAGTCATGATGGCGAACTGGCGCACCACCTTGTAGTTATAAGTTTGCGTTTCCATGAAAGTCTCCATTAAACATGGCAATTAACATCGTACCGGCTTTACCGAGGCCGTCTGAAAAGACAGTACGGCTTTACCGGTTTTTCTTAAAATTAACATCTCCGCCCTCGCCCGAGCGGGCAAAAACGGAAATCGAAACTTCCGCATTTTAAATCAAAACCACTGTTCAACCAAGCAAAAAGCGCGGATAAGGGGTTTTCAGACGGCAAACACGGTCGTTATGATACAAGCCGTAAGGGTATTCTTTTTATTGTGTTGCGCTCTTGACACAAGTCAAACAACACGGTAAATCACAAACATTTCTTAACATTCAAGGTTTTTATGCAACACTACACGCTCCGTCCGCTGCCCGAACGCCATCTTTGGCAGGTTTCGCTGTCTTTCACGCAAAGCGAAGCGGTTGCCCAAACATTGAGCCTGCCGAACTGGGTACCCGGCAGCTATATGATTCGCGATTTTTCGCGTCACATCATTGAAATTTCAGCTGCCTGCAACGGCCGCCCCGCTGCGCTCGTACAAAGCGAGAAAAACCGCTGGCACACCGCCGCCGAAGCCGGCGAATGGCAGATTTCCTATACCGTTTACGCCTTTGATATGTCGGTACGCGCTTCCTATTTGGACACGCAGCGCGGCTTTTTCGACGGCTCCTGCCTGCTGCTGAAACGCGAAGGTTTCGAACACACGCCGCACACGTTAACCCTGCACGGTTTGCCGGAAAACTGGCAGATTGCCACCACAATGCCGCAAAGGCCGTCTGAAAACGCTGTATCCGTTTTCAGTCCGACAGAAAACAGCGTTTTTCAGACGGCCTCCTATGCCGAACTGACCGACCACCCTGTTGAACTTGGCCGAATCGAACGGCTGGATTTTACGGCTCGCGGCATTCCGCACCAAATCGCCCTGTCCGGTCGCTATACCGGCTTCGACCGCGAACGCCTGCTTACCGATGTGCAGAAAATCTGCGAAACCGCTTTGGCAATGTTCCCCGATCCTGCGCCGTTTCGCGAATATCTGTTCCTGCTGCATTTGGGCGACAATATTTACGGCGGCTTGGAGCATCTGAGCAGCACCGCTCTGCACGCCGACCGCCGCAGCCTGCCGCCGCTCGGTATGAATGAACCGAACGAGGCCTATATCCAGCTGCTCGGCCTATTTTCGCACGAATATTTCCACGCGTGGAACGTTAAATCCGTCAAACCGGCCGCCTTCCTGCCCTACCGCAGCGATACGGAAAGCTATACTGAACAGCTTTGGGCGTTTGAAGGCATTACGTCGTATTACGATGATTTGCTGCTGGTACGCAGCGGCGTGATCAGCCCTGCCGCCTATCTCAATCTGCTGGCAAAAAACATTACACGCGTACAGCAAGGCAAGGGCCGTCTGAAACAAACGCTTGCCGAATCGAGCTTTGCCGCGTGGCACAAATACTACAAGCAAGATGAAAACAGCCCGAACGCCATCGTCAGCTATTATCAAAAAGGCGCGCTCGCTGCACTCTGTTTGGATTTACTGATACGGCAGCGGAGCGGCGGCAAACTTTCGCTGGATACCGTAATGCAGCAGCTTTACCGCGACTGGCTGGCAGAAGGCGAAGGCATCGAAGAAGGACACTGGCAAATCCGCTGCCAGGAAATAAGCGGCTTGGATTTATCCGATTTCTTCCAAACCGCGCTGTACAGCACACAAGATTTGCCGCTGGCCGAATGCTTGGCCGCCGCAGGTGTCGAACTGCGCTTTGCCGCACTGCCGCGCAGCCACGGCGGCGGCTTGTGCCACGGATTTCCGACCTGCGAACCCGTCGGCGATTTCGGCGCGCGCTACAAACAACAAGCCGACGGCATTGTGCTGACCCACGTTTTTTCAGACGGCAGCGCAGAAGCCGCCGGTCTCAGTCCGCACGATAAAATCATTGCCTGCAACGGCTTTGCCTGCACCGATTTCGCTGCCGACTGGACGGGCTTTGCCGTCGGAGAAACCGTACATCTGCACTATTTCCGCCAAGGCTTTCTCTATGAAACCGACTTAACCGTACAAGCCGCCGAAGCCTTTACGGCGCTGCTCCGTGTAGAAAACCAGAAAGCAGTTTCGCAATGGCTGGGCGGCTGATGCAGTTTGCGTTTTGAACAAAATACCGCCAGCCGTTCGGTACTGTCCGTTTTTCAGACGGCCTGTAATATCCGATGCCGTCTGAAAAACAAGTTAACACC
>JAUNKU010000069.1 GCA_030532645.1 Neisseria sp.
GGAAAACCGCACACTGCATACGGCAAAACGCGGCAGGGCTGCCCGAGCCTTGCCGCGCGTGGTCTGCCGATACGGAACGGGCATTTCAAATGCAGCGGCAGCCGCCTTTCGCGCCGAACCGCCGCAAACTGTTATCAACAGACCGCTGGGATTAAATCGCCATCAAATCTTCTTCTTTGGCCGCCAATACTTTATCCACTTCGGCAATGTATTTGTCGGTCAGCTTCTGCACCGCTTCTTCGCCGCGGCGTGCTTCGTCTTCGGAAACTTCCTTGTCTTTCAGCAGACGTTTGATGTGGTCGTTCGCATCGCGGCGCACGTTGCGGATCGATACGCGGCCTTCTTCGGTTTCCGCACGCACGACTTTAATCAAGTCTTTGCGGCGCTCTTCGGTCAGCATCGGCATCGGTACGCGGATCAAATCGCCCACGGAAGCCGGATTCAAGCCCAAGTTGGAATCGCGGATGGCTTTTTCCACTTTGGCCGCCATATTGCTTTCAAACGGTTTCACGCCGATGGTGCGCGCGTCCAGCAAAGTTACGCTCGCCACTTGGCTTACCGGCACATTGCTGCCCCAGTATTCTACTTCCACTTGGTCGAGCAGGCCGGTATGCGCGCGGCCGGTGCGGACTTTCGCCAGATTTTCTTTCAGCACTTCCAAAGAGCGCTGCATTTTGCCTTCGGCGGTTTTTTGAATATCGTTAATCATCTTGTTTTCTCTATATAAACGGAGTGGATTGGAAAATCAGTATCTCAAACGGAGAATGGTAACGTATTTAGCATAGCGTGACAATTTTTCGCTCGCCCTGCCTGCGTTGCGCTTGGGCGGAAGCGTACTTTTCAGACGGCCTTGGCCGTTTTGTTCCCTCTCGGCAAACTGCCCGTATCCGCCCGAACATCATCGGCAAGGATTCCGGCTTCTCTGCCGTACCGTTCGGAAAAGGCCGTCTGAAAACGAGAGCAGATATTCCGATGATGTCCGCTCCGTTTTCAGACGGCCTTTCTTAATCAGGCAATCAGTTATGCACCAACGTGCCTTCGTCTGCACCGGCAATCACGTTTTTCAGCGCGCCTTCTTTGTGGATATCGAACACCACGATATTCAGCTTGCGCTCGCGGCACAGGGCGAAGGCGGTCGCGTCCATTACTTTCAGGTTTTTGTTCAAGGCTTCGTCAAAAGTAATCGCTTCGTAGCGCGTGGCCGACGGGTCTTTTTTCGGGTCGGCGGTGTACACACCGTCCACATTGGTGGCTTTCAGCATAACATCGCAGTTCATTTCTGCACCGCGCAAGGCAGCGGCGGTATCGGTCGTGAAGAACGGGTTGCCGGTACCGGCAGCAAAAATTACCACTTTGCCTTCTTCCAAATACTGAATGGCTTTCGGACGGGCATAGGTTTCGGCAATCTGCTGCATCGACAACGCCGACTGCACGCGCGCTTTGAGGCCGAGAGATTCAAACGCATCTTTCAAAGCCAAGGCGTTCATCACCGTGGCCATCATACCCATATAATCGGCGGTGGCGCGGTCCATACTGCCCGCTTGCGCGGACACGCCGCGGAAAATATTGCCGCCGCCGACCACAACGCCGACTTCCACGCCCATATCTACCACTTCTTTCACTTGGCCGACAATCTGCATAATGGTGTCGCGGTTGATGCCGAAAGCATCTTTGCCCATCAAGGCTTCACCGGAAAGTTTCAACAAAATGCGTTTGTATTTGGCTGCTTGGCTCATAAAATCCTCTTTTCCGTACATTAAATTCTGTTTTCAGACGGCCTTTTCCCGCCGCCTGAAACCATTTGCAAAATCTGTATTCAAACTTGCTGATTATAACGCAGCGGCGGCGTTTCTTGCAGGGTTCGGGTAAGAAAATTGCGCCTTTGTGCGAGAAAACTTTGCCGGAAAATACTGTTGCACTCGGGCGATAAGTGATAACTCGCTTAAACGGTGTTTTCTGAAATTGGAACGGGGAGATACTCGGAACAAGCCCGAGTATGACGGGTGCTTGTTTAATTTATGGCTTTATATAACGGGATTGATTGACAGCTTTCGTTTACGCCTTTGTTGCCCGCCGTTCCCGAACCGCCCTGCATACAAAAAGGCCGTCTGAAAAACCTTTGTTTTCAGACGGCCTTGCATTATTTGCCGAATTGTCCGCTGCGGCACATAAAGTGGTGTGCGTAAATCTCGAAACCGTAGCGGTAATACATACGGTGCGCTTCAATGCGCTCGTTGCCGACCAATGCATCGGTGTGGATTTCGGTAATGCCTTCGGCCTTGGCGATTTCGGCCACGGCAGCCAGCAGGCGGCCGGAGAAGCCGCGGCGGCGGTTCTGCGGCACGGTAACAATATCTTCAATCACGATATGGCGGCCGTAAGACAAGGTGGTACGGATACTGAAACCGCACACGGCCACGGCATTGTTTTTGCCTTCTTCAAACACGCCGAGCAAGCGGTAGCCTGCCGGACGCTGCACTTGGTTTACCTGCTCGTTGAAGCGGTTCACATCGGTCAGGCTCGGGCGCAGAATGCTCAACGCCGCAAACGCCACATTGCTTTCGTGTGCTCCGATTTCGCGCACAATAATGCCGTCGTGTTTCGGCTCGCTCACTGCTGCTTCGGCCGCTTTTTCCGGCGCAGCGGCAGGCACGGCTGCTTGTTCCGGCACGGCTTCCTGCTTGCCTTCGCGCTCGGCAGTCAGCGTTTCATAATCCAATACGCGCAAATCGTTGTCGGAAGCAAAATCCATCAGAAAGCGGAAAATCGCCGGATCGATTTCGTCCAATTTTTTATCTACCGCCACGCAACGGACGTTATCAATCAGAACCGGACGCACCCAATCGTGATAAGACAAGCGGTTGCCTTTGTTGAAAGACGACAGAATGCCGCACAGGCGCTCCGACCAGTCGCTCGGGCGGAAAGTTTTGCCCTTGCTTGTCGTACCGTGAATCACAATTTCGTGGGGAGATAACATAACGCGTCCTCTTTACATTTTCTTTTTTTCACCGTCAGCTGCGGTTGCGGCGCGATTATAACGCAGCCGCGCTTGATGATGAACCGTAAAAGGCGGTTTTCAGGGATTTTTTTGCGGTTTTTCGTGCCGCGCAAGGCAGATTGCAGCAAAGCCGCCGTTTTCAGACGGCCTTGCGGAGGAAATCTGTAAAAATGTACACAATCTTTTGCCGTTTTGTTTTTGGGAACAAGGGCTTGACCGCCATTCTCCGGCTTGCTTTTTTCAGACGGCAAAAATGTAAAAAAGTCGGGACAAGCCCGACTTTGATTTTCTGCATTGCTGCTTCTGCAAAAACGGCCGGCTGTTTACCAGCGGAAGCTCTGCGTAACACCGCCCGCCGCACCGCCGTTGGAAGCAGAGAAAAAACCGCCCGTTGAAGTGGACGAACAGGCGCTCAGCAAAAGTACGGCCAACAACAGGCCGAAGATTTTGTTCATTGTTTTCCTTTCGGAGAATGAGCGGAAGGCCGTCTGAAAAAGATGCCTACGGCTTGAATGCAAGCATTCCGCTATCGCTTATTTTCAGACGGCCTTGGCCGGTTTAGTGGCGGAAGTGGCGGATGCCGGTTACCACCATTGCGATGCCGTGCTCATCGGCGGCGGCAAACACTTCTTCATCGCGCATCGAGCCTGCGGGGTGGATAATCGCTTTAATGCCCTGCTCGGCAATCACGTCCACGCCGTCGCGGAACGGGAAGAAGGCATCGGAAGCGGCACACGCGCCGTTCAGGTCGAAACCGCCGTCTTGCGCTTTGCGCGCGGCGATGCGGGTGGAATCCACGCGGCTCATCTGGCCTGCGCCGATACCGTAGGTCTGGCCGCCTTTGCCGAACACGATGGCGTTGGACTTCACGAATTTGGCGACGTTCCACACAAACAGCAAGTCGTTCCATTCCTGCTCGGTCGGCGCCCGCTTGCTCACCACTTTCAAATCTTCACGGCGGATACGGTGCAAATCAGGCGTTTGTACCAACAGGCCGCCGCCTACGCGTTTCAGTTCGAATTGGTTCGCACCGGCTTCCAGCGGCACTTCCAACACGCGCACGTTTTTCTTCGCAGCGGCAATTTCCAGCGCTTCGGCGGTAAACGAAGGCGCCATCAGTACTTCCATAAATTGGTTGTCGGTAATCTGTTTCACCGTTTCGCCGTCCACTTCGCGGTTGAACGCGATGATGCCGCCGAACGCGCTGGTGGTGTCGGTGGCGTAGGCCAGCTTGTAAGCGTCCAAAGTATTGGCGGCTACGGCCACGCCGCACGGATTGGCGTGTTTCACAATCACGCAGGCCGGTTGGTCGAACGATTTCACCGCTTCCCAAGCAGCATCGGAGTCGGCAATGTTGTTGTACGACAATTCCTTGCCCTGCAACTGTTTATACGCCGCCAAGCTGCCGGCTGCCGGATAAATATCGCGGTAAAACGCGGCTTTTTGGTGCGGATTTTCGCCGTAGCGCATTTCCTGCACTTTCAGCCAGCTTTGGTTGAACTGCTCGGGGAAATCGCCGATTTGCGGCTCGCCCGCCAGTTTTTCGTCAGACAGCGAAGTCAGATAATTGGAAATCATACCGTCGTACTGCGCGGTGTGGCTGAACGCTTTGCGCGACAAGTTGAAACGGGTTTTGTCGCTCAAACCGCCGTTTTGTTTCAGCTCTTCGGCAACTGCGGCAAAGTCGGCATTGTCGGTTACGATGGCAACGTGCTTCCAGTTTTTCGCCGCCGAGCGCACCATTGTCGGGCCGCCGATGTCGATATTTTCAATCGCATCTTCCAGCGTGCAGCCTTCTTTGGCGATGGTGGCGGCAAACGGATACAGGTTCACGCACACCAAATCGATGTTGCCGATGCCGTGCTCGGCCATTTTGGCAACATGTTCCGGCAAATCGCGGCGGCCGAGGATACCGCCGTGGATTTTCGGGTGCAGCGTTTTCACACGGCCGTCGAGCATCTCCGGGAAGCCGGTGTAATCGGCTACTTCGATAACGGGCAAACCGGCTTCGGCCAGCAATTTGGCCGTACCGCCGGTCGATAAAATCTCCACGCCTTGCGCGTGCAGGGCTTGGGCAAATTCAACCACGCCTGTTTTGTCGGACAGGCTGATCAAAGCGCGTTGGATTGCGGTCATTTTTTTACGTTCCTTGTGTAGAAAATCAAATCGGGGAAATCAAACTGTTTACTGCAAACTGCTTCAAAATCGGTTTTTCAGACGGCCTTAACGCGCCAAGCGCTGCACGGCGCGGCGCAGGGTTTCGTACAATTCGGCATTGGTTTGCCCGCGGCCTTTTGTGCGGTAGTTTTCCTGCAAAATCTGCCAAGCTTCGCGCTCCGTCAGCGGCTTGTTCATTTTGCCGGCAGCCAGCAAAATGCTGTACACATTGTAGCGGTCCACATAATCGCGGCAGGTTTCCGTCAACATATCAAAGCGCTCGGCGGCGGTTTTCTCGGGATACATCGCCAGCAAACGCGGATGAATTTCGGATACGCACAACAGCAGGCCGTTGCGGCTGCGTTCTGCTTTTTCGTCCAACTCGGCTTTGCTCAATACCGCATCAGCCAGCTGTTCCTGAAACGGCTGCGCGCCCTGCACTTGCGGCACAGCAGCAGGTTTGTCCGCCGCACAAGCCGCCAAACCGAACACGGCCGTCAAAACGGCCAACATCTTTTTCATTGTCATTTTCCTTGTTTTCACTTCGTTCAAGCAGTATTTTCAGACGGCCTCGGCCGCTTTCTTGCTGTCCAGCCACCGCGGCAGCACACTGGCGCATAAGGTTGCGCCGATAACCAGCACAATGCCTGCCCACGAAAGCGGTGAAACGTGTTCGCCGAGCAATAAAACGGCCAGCAGCACACCGCAGACGGGTTCGAGCGCAATCAGCAGGCCGGAAAGATTGGCCGATACGCGGCTCATTCCTTTGTTCCACAGCCAATAAGCGAACCAGCTGCACGCAATGCCGAGATAAAGCAGGCTGGCCGTGCCGCCGATGCTCCATTTGATGTCGAGATTATCCGCCAAAACCAGCGAAAACGGCAGACACATCAGCGCAGACAGCAGCAAAGCCAGCGAAGTATAGGCCGATGCACCGATTTCGCCGATCAGTTTCTGTGTCGGCCGCATTGCAAAACAAAATACCAAACCAGCCACCAACACCAGCAGACAGCCGAACAAACCGACATCGCCGCCCTCTTCCGCACCGCCGCCGATCAGCATCGCCACGCCGAGAAAAGCCGCCGCGCCGCACAACCAATGATAGCCGCGCGCCTTGTCGCCGAAAAAGAAATGGCCGACAAACACCATCATCAACGGCTCCAATCCGACAATGGTGACCGCGCTGGCGGCCGATGTGTGCGCCACACCGACAAACTGCAACATCAACACCACGACAAAATTCAAAAACGCCAGCCAAGCAAGCGGCTTCCACGCACTTTTCGGCAAAGTCCGACCGTAACGCAGCGCGGCAGGCAGCATAATCAAAGCCGCAACCGCCAATCGCGCTTCCACCATCAAGGCCGCATCAAGCATTTCATAGCTGTATTTGGCGGCAATAAAGGAGCTGCCCCAAATTAAAATGGCGAGGATTTGGTAGGGCATCGTGTGTGTTTTTCCTTTGTATTTTTTGTTTTACTTGTTTTCAGTTTCGCTTGGTTTTCAGACGGCCTTTCCTCACCCGTACACAAAATTGGAGGTTCTGTTTACCTGTCGGGGGGAGATACTCGGGTCAAGCCCGAGTATGACGGGAGTGCTTGGAATATACCGCTCTGTTTATTCTATGCAGCCTGTCCGCCGGCACAACCACCATAGGCTGGGCTTTTGCCCAGCAAAACATCGGATATTCGGATATAAACGGGGTAGCTGTTATATTCAGACATTCTTTTGCTGGGTTGAAGCCCAGCCTATGGCCTCTTCAAAAAATATACAGCCCCGTTTATTCAAACCGGCCCGTCCGCTGGCGCAGCCGAACGGAGCGGCATTTTGGCGGGAAAAAGCGTTCCTGTGTTTGAGCAGCGCGAAGCGGTGCGAGTTGAACGCGCCGCCAAAATGTTGCGGAGTGAGGGAAGTTTGCGCAGCAAACCTGCAACCGCGGTCGCCTTTCTTTGCTTACTTTCTTTGGCGAAGCAAAGAAAGTAAGTAGCCGTGCAGCTAGGGAGCACAAAGACCTCTGTCCGGAAACACCGGTTTAAACTTAAATGTTAACCATTTTTTCAGACGGCCTTTCACCCCAGCAAGCCGTGTTCGACCAATTTCTTATGCAACGTATTGCGGTTCAAACCCAGCATTTTAGCGGCTTTCGACTGATTGCCGCCGCACTGCGCCATCACCACCGTCAGCATCGGCTTCTCCACTTGGCGCAACACCATTCCGTACACATCGTGCGCGGCTTCGCCGTCCAGCGTCAGGAAGTAGCGGTCAAGGTTTTGTTCGATGCACTGGGCAATATCAGGGGCTTTGTTCGTCATTTTCGTTCTCGTTTTATGCTTCACCGGCACGGTATGCGCTCGGCCAAACGGCGTGCCGCGCGGCCTGTTCTGCCAAAAATCCGGCCAGCAAATCGTATTGTTCCGCAGCGGCTTCGGCCGTGTTGGCACGCTTGCGGAAAGCTTCGCCGCTTTCAAACGGCGCGGCATACCAGCCGATGTGTTTGCGGGCAATCCGCACGCCGGCCGGCTCACCGTAAAATTCGTGCATTTCGCGCAAATGCTGCAATACGGCAGCCGAGGCCGTCTGAAAATCCAAGGCTTCGGGCAGGCAGCCGTGCGCCAGATAATGTTTCACATCGGCAAACAGCCAAGGCTGGCCTTGTGCGCCGCGGCCAATCATTACGCCGTCCGCGCCGGTTTCGCGCAGCACGGCAGCGGCTTTCTGCGGACCGGCAATATCGCCGTTCACCCACACCGGCAGCGCGGTCTGCCGCTTCACTTCGCCGATCAGCTCATAACGCGCCTCGCCTTTATACATCTGCTCGCGCGTACGCCCGTGCAAAGCCAGCGCGGCAATGCCGGCATCTTCGGCAATTCGGGCGACCGTCAGCACATTTTTATTGTCTTCGCTGAACCCGAGCCGCGTTTTCAACGTAACCGGCACGTCCACCGCCGCCACCACGGCACGCAAAATCTCGCCCACCAGTTTTTCGTTCTGCAACAAGGCACTGCCGGCCAGCACATTGCACACTTTCTTAACCGGACAGCCCATATTGATGTCGATAATCTGCGCGCCCTGCGCCACGTTGTAACGCGCCGCTTCGGCCATCTGCGCCGGATCGCTGCCCGCAATCTGCACCGCCACCGGCGCAGGTTCGCCGTTGTGGTCGCTGCGGCGCAGGGTTTTCTTGGTATGGCGCAAACTCGGGTCGCTGGTCAGCATTTCGCCCACCGTGTAGCCCGCGCCGAACTGCCGCGCAATGCGGCGGAACGGCTTGTCGGTAATTCCGGCCATCGGCGCAAGCGCCGTCGGCGTGTCAATCTTGTAGCAGCCGATAAACATAGCGCGGCGTTTCCAAAAAGCGTGATTTTAACATTTTTTACGCTGTTTTTTCTAACGGTTTACAAACAATAAAATGCAGAAAGGCCGTCTGAAA
>JAUNKU010000070.1 GCA_030532645.1 Neisseria sp.
TAATGCAGGAAACCGGCATTTTCCAGCGTTGCGTGTACGGCATCTTCAATGTCTTGCGCGGCTTCGTCCAAAGGCAGGCCGGCAGGCGGCGTGTGGCCGAAGGCGGTATTGGGTTCGAGCGTAAGATGATAGGCGCTGATGTGTTGTGCGCCGAGCGATAAGGCCGTCTGAATATCGGCTACCGCTTCGGCTGCGGTTTGATGCGGCAGGGCATACATCAAATCGGTATTCACGCGCTCGAAAATCTTGACCGCGCTTTCCACCGCCAACTGCGCTTCATCTCCGTTGTGGATACGCCCCAGAGCGTGCAGCTTGGCATTGTCGAAACTTTGCACGCCGATGGAAAGCCGGTTCACGCCTGCATCTTTAAAGCCTTGGAATTTTTCGCGTTCGAATGTTCCTGGATTAGCCTCCAAGGTGATTTCCGCTTCCGGGCTGAGTTTCACCAAGGCGCGGATGCCGGAGAGTAGGCGGTCAATCGCGGCGGCAGAAAACACGCTCGGCGTGCCGCCGCCGATAAATACCGTCTCCACCGGCCGCCCCCAGATATAAGGCAGTTCGTATTGCAAATCGGTCAGCAGAGCATCAATATAAGCATTTTCATCGAGCGCAGTTTTGATTTTGTGCGAATTGAAATCGCAATACGGGCATTTTTGAATGCACCAAGGAATATGGACATACAGCGAAAGCGGCGGCAGCGCAGTGAGCGCGGCAGGAGAATGAAAGTAGATTTGCATAAGGCCGTCTGAAAAGGGAGTCAAAAATGGCAGGACAAAAGCGCAAAGCCGCACCGTGCGGCGCGGCAAGGTTTACTCGGCTTTATCGCCGATTTTACTTTCTTGTCCCGACAACAATTTGCGGATATTGCTGTGATGGCGCGCCAATACCAGCAGTGCAATCGCCAATGTTGCCGCCACCCAAGAGCCGTGTGGCATAAAATACGCCGCCGCAAACGGGCTGACAACGGTTGCCGCCAACGCAGCCAGCGAAGAAATTTTCAAGCCGAAAGCCAAAACCAGCCATACGATGCCGCACACCAAAGCCGTCGGCCACGACAAGGCCAGCAGCACGCCCAGCGCAGTGGCCACGCCTTTGCCGCCTTTGAAACCGAAAAATACCGGCCACATATGACCGACCAAGGCGGCAACCGCCGTCCAGCCGACCGTTGCATCAGACAAACCCAGCGTATCCTGCAAAGCACGTGCCAACCAGACCGCCAGCAAACCTTTCAGCGCATCGCCGAGCAAAGTCAGCGCGGCGGCCTTTTTATTGCCGCTGCGCAATACATTGGTTGCACCGGGATTGCCCGATCCGTAGCTGCGCGGATCAGCCATGCCGCTGATTTTGCTGACAATCACGGCAAAAGAAAGCGAACCGAGCAGATACGCGCCCAAAATAGTCAAAAAATCAAACATAGCCGGCCTTTTTTGTTAAAATTCGGGCGCTTATTTTAACGAAAACGGCCGCACAATGGATAAAATTTTTCTGCACGGTATGAAAGCCGATACCCTTATCGGTGTGTACGATTGGGAGCGCGAACAGCAGCAGACCCTGATTTTCGATCTCGATATCGGCGTACCGCCGCAAACCGGTATTTCCGACGAAATCGGCGATACCGTACATTACGGCGAAGTTTGCGAGGCACTGCGCAATGATTTGAAAGCGCAAAAGTTCCTGTTGTTGGAAGCACTTGCCGAGCACGTTGCCCAATTTATTCTGAAAAACTTTGCCGCGCAGTTTGTGCGGGTAAAAGTAATCAAACCCGGCATTTTGCCGAATGTGCGCGAAGTGGGCGTAGAAATCGAGCGGACGCGCGCTTGAAGCCGTTTTTACCGTTCAAATGATTGAAAAACATATCAAGGCCGTCTGAAAAACAGCATTTTTCAGACGGCCTCAAAGGAATGATGATGCAAACTTGGAGCGAAGCGCTCGGCGCGGAAAAGCAAGAGCCGTATTTTCAAAACATTCTCGTCGCCGTCAAAGACGAACGCGCACGCGGCATTACGGTTTATCCGCCGGCTGCCGACGTGTTCAATGCCTTTAAGGCCACCGATTTCGGCGAAGTGAAAGTAGTTATTTTGGGACAGGATCCGTATCACGGCGCAGGGCAGGCGCACGGTCTGTCGTTTTCGGTACAGCCGGGCATCGCCGTGCCGCCATCGCTGCAAAATATCTATAAAGAACTGGCCGACGATATCGCCGGTTTCCAAATTCCTGATCACGGTTATCTGCAACAGTGGGCGGAGCAGGGTGTGCTGCTGCTCAACACTGTTTTGACCGTACGCGCCGGACAAGCGCATTCGCACGCGCCGCTCGGTTGGGAACGCTTTACCGACCGAGTTATCCGCGTGCTGGCGGAAGGGCGCGAAAACTTGGTGTTTATCCTGTGGGGCAGCCACGCGCAGAAAAAAGGTGCATTTATCGACCGCAGCCGCCATTTGGTGCTGACCTCGCCGCATCCTTCGCCGCTTTCCGCCTATCGTGGTTTCTTCGGCAGCAAGCCGTTTTCGCAAACCAATGCATATCTGCTGGCACACGGCAAAACGCCCGTAGATTGGCAGGTTTGAAGCCGCTTAAAAACGAGCGTAGCGGGATTTTATAAAGTAAAAAACAAGCCTCAGCCGAGTTTCTGACAAATTCAGAAAACAGCTTCGGGCATTACAACATCGCTGCCAACCCAAAAGGCCGTCTGAAAATATAGCAACACGCTGTTTTCAGACGGCCTTGATTTATCCTCGCCAAACCCGATTTAAGACGGGCGTTGCAGCATCCAAGTTTGAATGCGGCGGGCATCGTTCACGCGCGTGGCGGAAGTCGGCGAATTGAGCAAAACAATGGTTACCGGCTGTTTGCCGACTTTGGTTTTCACAACCATCGAACGGCCGGATTCGCGGATATAGCCGGTTTTCTGCAATTCGATTTCCCAGCCGCCTTCGCGTACCAAAGCATTGGAGTTTTTATAGTTTTGCTGTTTGCCGGCGCTGGTATAAACCGAGCCGTAATTGGAGGTACTGTCGCGGCGGATTTGCGGATATTTGCTTGCAGCAGCCACCATCTTCACCAAATCGCTCGCGGTAGAAACATTGCGGTAATCCAAGCCGGTAGGCTCGTAGAAACGCGAATTGGTCATACCCAGGCTTTGCGCTTTGGCGTTCATTGCCGCTACAAACGCTTCCATACCGCCCGGATAAGTACGGCCGAGCGCGTGGGTGGCGCGGTTTTCGCTGGACATCAGGCTCAGATGCAGCAATTGGGCGCGGCTTAAAGTCGTCCCGATCGACAGGCGGCTGCCCGTACCTTTCAGGCGGTCGATTTCGGCATCGGTGATGGTAACCATTTCATTCATATCGAGTTTGGCATCCAAAGTTACCATTGCCGACATCAGTTTGGAAATCGAAGCAATCGGCATCACGCGGTTCATATTTTTCTGATACAGGATTTCGCCGGTTTGATCGTTGGTAATCAATGCGGATTGCGAACTCAGCAACGGCCCGGCAATAGCGGCTTGCGCTTCCAAAAGCTCAGCCGGATCGCGCTTGATAAAGTCGATATTCGGCATTTCCTGCGGCAGAGCATAGTTCTGTTCCAGGAACTGGCCCAGCACGTCCAAATCATCGGCGGCTGCGGTATTCATCAGGCCGATGCTCAAACCCAGCAGGGCAACGGCTTTTTTACAGAAATTCATTATCGTATCCTCGTTCGGAGCAGGTGGCGCATTGCGGCCTGCGGTGTTTCTTGGTCAAGGTAATTGACCATTTTCGGGAAAAATCAGATGCTTGTAAAGAAAAGCAGGGTGTTTTTGCTTGTCTTTTCATTTATTTGGCGTGTTTTTGCTGCATAAAGGCGGTTTGGGTGTATCAGATAAACCGTTTTCTTATGCTCGATAAAACAATATTTTAGAAGGGAAAGGCATTGGCTTCTGCTTCCGAAAAGGGCGCTGTTCCGTTTGTTTCGGTAAAGCCTGTTTTCAGACGGCCTTGCAAACCGTTTTCCAAACGAAGGCCGTCTGAAAACGCCGGCATTTTGCCGCAACAGTCCGTCGAAATTGCTTAAAGCCGCCGTGCTTATTATAATCAACCGTTTCGGGCGCGATGCCCGTTTTAGTTTTAGGAAAACGTGAATATGGAAACAGAAAACCGCACCTGCTCGTTTTGCGGCAAAGAAGAAGGCGATGTACATTTAATCGAAGGCCAAAACGAGGCGTGTATCTGCGAAGAATGTATTGCCACCTGCGCGCAAATGCTCGGCGCGGAAGTGGAAAGCGAACTGGTTGCGCCGCCAAGCAAGGAAAACGAAGCGGCGGAAGAAACCGAAAAGCTGCCGACTCCGGCACAAATCGTTGCCAATCTGAACGATCACGTTATCGGACAGGAGCAAGCAAAAAAAGCCTTGGCCGTATCGGTGTACAACCACTACAAACGCCTGCGCCACCCGAAAGCGGAAGGCAATGTCGAGCTTTCCAAATCCAATATTTTGCTGATCGGCCCGACCGGTTCGGGCAAAACACTGCTGGCGCAAAGTTTGGCGCGCAAGCTGAATGTACCGTTTGTAATGGCCGATGCGACTACGCTGACCGAAGCAGGCTATGTCGGCGAAGATGTGGAACAACTCATTACCAAACTGCTGGGCAACTGCGAATACAATGTTGAAAAAGCGCAGCAGGGCATTGTTTATATTGACGAAATCGATAAGATTTCGCGCAAGAGCGATAATCCTTCGATTACGCGCGACGTATCCGGCGAAGGTGTGCAGCAGGCGCTGTTGAAACTGATTGAAGGTACAGTGGCCAGCGTACCTCCGCAAGGCGGCCGCAAACATCCGAATCAGGATTTTATCCAAGTGGATACGTCCAATATTCTGTTTATCTGCGGCGGCGCATTTGCCGGTTTGGAAAAAGTTATCCGCCAGCGTACGGAAAAAGGCGGCATCGGCTTCGGTGCCAGCGTGCACAGTAAAGACGAGAATGCTGATATTACCGAGCTGTTCGGCATTGTCGAGCCGGAAGATTTGATTAAATTCGGCTTGATTCCCGAGTTAATCGGCCGTCTGCCGGTGATTGCCACTTTGGCTGAATTGGACGAAGAAGCCTTGGTAAACATTCTCACCGAGCCGAAAAATGCTTTGGTAAAACAATACCAAGCGCTGTTTGCAATGGAAAACGCCGAGCTGGAATTCGAGCCTGCGGCCTTGAAGAGCATTGCCAAGCTGGCGATGGAGCGTAAAACCGGTGCACGCGGCCTGCGTTCGATTGTCGAGCGCGCATTGCTGGATACGATGTACCGCCTGCCGGATTTGGAAAACGTGAAAAAAGTCGTGGTAACGGCCGATGTGGTGGAAAAACAGCTGCCGCCGCTGCTGTTTGACGCCGAAGGCAAGGAAGTTGCCGCATAAAACGGCTGTCAGGCCGTCTGAAAACGGGCATTGCCGAAATATGCACTGCTTTGTTTTCAGACGGCCTTTTGTCCAATATCGGCGGCTTTATAACTTTTGGTTGTAAGCGCCGCACAATAAATTATTTGGTTTTCAGACGGCCTTGAATTATCATCGCCGAAACCGTTTTCCCAACATTTAAAGGAATTCTTCAATGAATATCGCCAAAAGCATTACCGATTTGATCGGCAACACTCCTCTGGTGGAGCTGAACCGTTTGAGCGAAGGCCTGCCCGCGCGCGTGGTTGCCAAGCTGGAATTTTTCAACCCCGGCAGCAGCGTAAAAGACCGCATTGCCGAGGCGATGATTGATGAAGCCGAAAAAGCCGGCCTGATTAACCGAGACAGCATCATCGTGGAAGCCACCAGCGGCAATACCGGTATCGGTTTGGCAATGGTCTGCGCGGCGCGCGGTTATAAATTGGTGATTACAATGCCGGAAAGTATGAGTAAAGAGCGCCGTATGCTGCTGCGTGCTTTCGGCGCGGAGTTGGTACTGACACCTGCGGCCGACGGTATGGGCGGTGCGATTGCCAAGGCACAAGAGCTGGTTGACAGCAATCCGGGCGTTTACTTTATGCCGAAGCAGTTTGAAAACACTGCCAATCCGGAAGTGCACCGCAAAACCACTGCCGAAGAAATCTGGCGCGATACCGACGGCGAAGTGGATATTTTCGTCGGTGGTGTAGGTACGGGCGGTACGGTAACCGGCGTGGGCGAAGTGTTGAAAGCCAAAAAAGCAGGCGTACAAGTGTTTGCCGTTGAGCCGGAAGCTTCGCCGGTATTGAGCGGAGGCCAAAAAGGCCCGCACCCGATTCAAGGCATCGGTGCCGGTTTCGTACCTGCGATTTTGAACACGGAAATTTACGACGGCGTTATCCAAGCACCGAACGAAGCGGCATTTGCCACTGCCCGCGCAATGGCGGAAAAAGAAGGTATTTTGGTCGGCATTTCTTCCGGCGCGGCCGTATGGGGCGCCTTGCAGTTGGCAGCGAAAGAAGAAAACCGCGGTAAGCTGATTGTGGTGCTGATTCCGTCTTACGGCGAACGCTATCTCTCTACGCCGTTGTTTGCCGACTTGGCATAATAACAGTTGTTTCTTCTATATATCAAGGCCGTCTAAAAATGCTGTTTTCAGACGGCCTTTTGATACATTTCTGTTTGATTACAATCATCTTTATTTTTCTGGCCGGAACGCCGTTATTTCCAAGCGCAAGCGTTGTAAATTTGCGAATGGCAAAGCTGAAAACCGAGCCGATGTTTGCGGCAGATAGAGTGGACGGATTATAATACCGGCTATGAAAAAACTGATTCTTCCCCTAATTGCAACGGCAGGCCTCAGCGCTTGCTCTTCTATTTATATCCCTACCTTGAAAGAAGTGCCCGTTTTCCCGCCGCAAGGACAGAAAGTGGATACTTCTGTGTCGGCTTACCGCCTGAGCAGCACGCACTGGACAGACGTTGCCAAAATCCGCAACGAAGCCACGCGTCTGAGCGACCAAGTCAGCGTAGGTAAAATTACCAAAGTGCAGGCTGCCCAGCTGCTGAACCACTACCGCGTAAAACTTGTTGGCCACAACCAAGTGGACGACAGCGTGTATGAGGTTTACCTGCGCTCCGCAGTAGACAGCCAACGCGGTGCGATTACGCCGCAGCAATCGAAACTCTATATCCAAGGTGCACTCAAAGGCTGGCAGCAACGCTGGCCGAATATGCAGAACAAACCGGCCAATCCGGCCTTTACCAACTTTATGATGGAAGTAATGGGGCTGACTCCGCTGCAATAATTCCCTTTTCAGATAATCCGCGCTGATTTCAGGCGCGGATTTTTTTCTTGTTTGAACGAAATTTTTACCGAAACGCTTAAAGGCCGTCTGAAAATCGGTTAAAATTCCGCTTTTAGCATTTTGATTGAAATCCGCAATTATGTTTGCAACCGTTGAAAAATACCGCACCACCGCGCAAGTGCTGCTCGGCGTTATCGGCTTGGCATTGCTCGGTTTCGGCGCCAATTCCGTAGCTTCGCCGGATTCCGACTATATCGTCAAAGTCGGCAGCCAGAAAGTCAGCCAGCAAGATGTCCGTAATGAGCTGGAAGCACAGGGGGCGCAAAGCAATAACCAAAACGCGTTCAATACCGTACTGCAACGCGCCTATCTTTTGGAAGGTGCGGCCAATATGGGCATCGGTGTGTCTTTGGACGAATTGAAAAAAGTTATTGTGGACGATGCTTCTTTCCACGATGAAAACGGCGTATTCAGCCAGCAGAAATTTAATGAATTCCTCAGCCAGCGCCGCCTGACAGAAGACCGTTTTATCGAACAAATCCGCCATCAATTCGAATTGCAGAACCTGATGAACTTGGCGCAATCCGGCGCAATCATCAGCGATTCGCAAGTACAGCAGCTGGCCGGTATTTTGGAGGCACAACGCGTTGTGCGTACAACGGCTTTTGATCCGCGTGCATTCTTAGCCGGCATCAAAGCTGATGATGCTGCCGTAAAAACCTATTACGAAGCCAACAAAGCCGCGTACACACTGCCGCAAGCCTTAAAATTCGAGTACGTTGCATTGTCGCCCGAAACCTTGGCGGAAAAACAGACCGTCAGCGATGCCGAATTGAAACAGGCATTTGACGAATGGGCGAAAACCGCCCCGGCTTCGCGCGAAGTAGCACATATTATGTTCTTGCTGCCTCAGGGTGCAGATAAGGAAAAAATCAAAGCCGAAGCAGAAAAAGTATTGGCCGTAGCCAAAGCCAATCCGGCCGACTTTGCCAAATTGGCCAAACAGCATTCGCAAGATACCGCCAGCGCCAAAAACGGTGGTTCTTTGGGCGTGATTACGCCGCAAGGCTGGCCGCAAGCATTTTCTGACGAAGCTTTCAAGCTGGGTAAAGGCGACATCAGCGGCTTGGTCGAAACGCCCGAAGGCTTCCATATTATCCGCGTCATCGACATCAAAGGCGCACCTGCGTTTGAGCCGGAAAAAGCGCGCCTGACTGCTGAACTGAAACAGAAAAAAGCCCAGCAGGAAATGGCCAAGCTGCGTACCGTATTGGAAGAAGAAGCGTTTGCTTCGCCGGACAGCCTGAAAACCATTGC
>JAUNKU010000071.1 GCA_030532645.1 Neisseria sp.
AAGGCCGTCTGAAAACCGCCCGCTTTTTCATTTCGTTAAAGCGGCATTTTCAGACGGCCTTGATTGTTTTACAAAATCGCCAATTTCCCCAGCTTCCGCTCCGCTGCCTGATAAGCGGCATCGCTTTCGATTCTGCGGACATAAGCCTGAATATTCGGATAGTTGCCGCTGCTGCGCGATAACGCCGCCTGCAACGGGAAGCTCATCATAATGTCTGCGCCGCTCGGTGTGCCGCCCAGCAGCCACGTTTTGCCGTCCAATTTTTGTTCGACAAAATCCAAATGCAGTTTCAGTTGTGGATTGAGAAAGCTTTCGCGCACGCCGCCGGTGATTTTGCGGACAACGGGTTTGACGAAAAACGGTACTTTTTGTGCATCAATGCGGCGGAACACCAAGCTCATCAGCAAAAGTGGCATCAGCGAGCCTTCGGCGTAATGCAGCCAGAACAGATAATCGGGATACGCCGCGCTGTCGGGCGCAGGGCGGAACTGCTGCGCGGTGTCGTAGCGGTTGAGCAGATATTCCACAATCGCGCCGCTCTCGGCAAGCGTCAGGCTGCCGTCCTGCAACAGCGGCGATTTGCCGAGCGGATGGATTTCGCGCAGGCTTTCAGGGGCGAGAAAAGTGGCCGTGTTGCGTTCGATAATTTCGGCGCGGTAGTCCAGCTGCAATAATTCCAACAGCCAGAGAATGCGGTAGGCGCGCGATTGTTTCAGGGCGTAGAGGGTAATCATCGTTTTCCTTTGGGATAAAAGGCTGTCTGAAAATCCGGTTGGCAATATTCAGACGGCCTTAAATTTAACGGCTGTTGGCCTGATACCATTCAATCAGAGCATCGGGCTTGGCGAAGCCGAGCAATGCTTCGCTGCGGCTGCCGTCTGCTTTGAGGACAAACAGCCCCGGCGGGCCGTACAGGCCGTATTCTTTCAGCAGATCACGGTGTTCCGGCGTATTGGCGGTTACATCGATTTGGAACAAGCGGCCTAAGGGCAATGCGGCAGCGGTTTCCGGCTGATTGAACGTGTAGGCCTCCATTTCTTTGCAGGAAATGCACCAATCAGCGTAGAAATCCAGCAAAACAGGCGTGTTCGGATCGGCCTGCTGCGCGGCGGCGATGGCGGCTTTCAGCTCGGTAACGGAGGTGTAGCGCTGGTGGGTGGCGGCTTCACTTTGCGGATGCAGCGTTAAAAAATGATGCAGTGCGGTGGTTTCGCCGCGCATGCTCTGCACGCCGAACCACGTGCCGCCTGCCAGCAGCAAAGCGGCCAAAATACCGCATACGGTTTTCAGACGGCCTTGCTGTTTACGCAAAGCAAGCAGCAGCCACAGCGCAGGCGCAACCAGCAGCGCAGTGTAAAGTGTTGCGGCGGCGGAGTAGGGCAGATAAGGCGAAGCGAGATAGACGGCCACAGCCAGCAGCAGAAAGCCGAACGCATATTTCACGCCGTTCATCCACGCGCCCGCACGCGGCAGAATATGGCCGCCGAACGTGCCGATTAAAATCAGCGGAACGCCCGTGCCGAGCGCCAGCGCATACAAAGCCAAACCGCCCAAAAGCGCATCGCCTGTTTGGCCGATATAGCCCAGCGCAAACGCCAGCGGCGGCGCAACGCAAGGGCCGACAATCAGCGCGGAGAACATTCCCATTGCAAACACCGAAGCCGCTTTGCCGCCCGATAATCCGTTGCTTTTACTGCTGAAATAGCTTTGCAGCGCGGCCGGAAGCTGTACCGAAAACAAGCCGAACATCGACAGAGCCAGCAAAACCATCACCGCTGCCGCCGTCAGCACCACCCAAGCCTGTTGCAGCCAAACCGTCAGCAGTGCGCCCGTCAAACCGGCGGCCACACCGACCAGCGTATAAGTCAGCGCCAAGCCCTGCGTATAAACCAAAGTCAGCGCAAACGCACGGCCTTTTGATGCGCCGTCGCCCACCACAATCCCCGATACAATCGGAATCAGCGGATACATACAGGCCGTAAAACTCAGCCCCAAACCGGCAAGAAAAAACGCCAAAAGATTGGCGTTCAAAGTGTCCCAAGACAGCTTGAAGCGGCTGCTGTTTTCAGACGGCGCAGGCTTGCCCGACGGCGAATCAATAAAACGCCCTGCGCCGCTTTCCGGCGCAGCATCGTTCTGATAAATGCCCTCGCCCTTGATGTCGAACACCGTTTCAGACGGCGGATAACACACACCCACGTCCGCGCAGCCCTGATAAATCAAAGTCAAGCGGTAGTTGTCCGTCTTTTTCTCATAAGGGAAAACCGCTTGTCCGGCGCGGTGGTACACCGTTTGTCTGCCGAAAAATTCGTCTTCCTTTTCCTCGCCGGGGCTGAACACCGGCTTGCCGAGCAAACCTTCCGGCTCGGTCAGCGCCTCGATTTTTGACTGATAAAGATAATAGCCCTCCGCAATGCGGAACTGCACATTAATCCCGTCCGCTCCGGCCTGCACCTGCGGGATAAACGCCTCTTCCGGCGGCAGCAGCTTGGACGCATCAATGCCGTAGGCCGGCAGGCAAAGCGCAAAGAAAGCGATTAAAAAAGCGAGCAGTTTTTTCATAGCATCAGCCTTGAAAGCTGCCGCAAGGCCGTCTGAAAACAGAGCGGGCGGCAGCGGGAAATTTGAATAAAACGCCATTCTAACGGTATTTGAACGCTGTTTCAAAAATACCGCCGTTTGGCCGCCGCTGGCGATATGTTGTGCAGAAGAGACATTTTCTATCAAGCCAATAGCAAAAAATAAAATCCAGATTTGAGCTGGGCGCTGGATTGGTGGGGATTCGTATTGTTTTAAGCAGATTTGTAAATTTTTCTTTTCATTTTGTAAACAAAAATTTACTCGGGGGGGGGGGTAAAGTCTGCCTGCTTTTTGTTTGGCAAAACACTGAATTGCAGTGTTATTTACTTAGTTTACGATAAAAAAAGGTAAATTTATGAAGGATCATGAAACTGTCTTGCCTGTGGGCAAATTTGTATTAACCGGCGTATGCGCCGCTATTCTGACCGCCTGCGGCAGCGGCGCGAAAAACGATATGCCGAATACCGGCAGCACCGGAAGCGTGGAAAAAACCTATCCGGCAGCCGAGCAAAGCGCCGTATCCGCTTACCAAAGCGCAGAAAAAGCCGTCAACGGCAACCGCAGCGCAATTCAGACGGCCGATTCGGAAGCCGCTTCCGCCCGCAGCACGGCAGCCGACAGCCAAGAAGCCTTGAAGCGCGCTCAAACGCCGGCCGACAAACGCATTGCTGCCAATCAAGGCGCGGCTGCCCTGAAAACCGCAGATGCCGCATACAGAAAAGCCCAAGCCGCCCTGAAAGCCGCCAAAGCCGCCGAAGCGCAGGCAGCGGCAGCTTTAACGAAAGCCGAAAACGCCTTGGCGCTGGCTTCCGAAGCTGAGAAAAAAGCCGCGCAGATCAATAAAGACAAAGCCGCGCGGCTTTTGAATACCGCCAAAGCGCAAACGGCCGCTGCTGCCAAGAGCGAGCAAAATGCCGTTGCCGCACAAAATGAAGCCGCCGCTGCCAAAAAAGCAGCCGAGCAAGCCTATGCCGCCGCCGTGCAGCAAGAACAAAAACAAATGAATGCCCAGCAGAAATCCGACAGCGCTTTGGCTCTGGCGCGCCGGGCCGACAGCAGCGCAGAAAGTGCCGCCGCTTCGCTGAAACAGGCCTCCGACAGCAGCAATAAAGACAGCGCCGCCGCCCGTACTGCCGCTCAGGCAGCGCAAACCGCCGTGCAGAATGCCGGTACGGTTGCCGCCAAACAGCAAGCCGTCAATAAAACCGCCGTTGCGGAAAATGCCGCCAATACCGCCGTATTGTCGGCACAAAACCAAGCACGCCAAGCGGCTGCCGCATTGAGCGAAGCGCAAAATGCCAAAGCCAAAGCCGATGCCGCCGTTCAAGCCGCAACCGCCAAAGACAAAGCCGCCGCCCAAGCCTTGCAGAAGAAAGCGGCCGAGCGTTTGGCCGCCGCGCAATCGGCCAAGCAGCAGGCCGACAGCCGCGTGGCAGCCGAGAAAAAAGCCCTGAGCGCGGCGCAGCAAAGTCGTGCCGCAGCGGAAAAAGCCTATGCCCAAGCCTTGGTTGACAATAAAAACGCGCAAGATGCCGCCAAAGTATCCGCTGCCGCGCTGAAAGCCGCCCGCGATGCAGGCAGTAGCGCCGATGCCGCTGTTCAGACGGCCTCCGCTGCCAAACAAAATGCCGATAAAGCTGCCGCAGCCGCGCAAACAGCCAAATCGCAAGCCGATGCTGCCGTTAAAACGGCAATAACGTTAACCGCCAAACAAGCGGCCGCCCAAAAAGCCGCTGCGGCGCAAACCCAAGCCGCCGCTTCGGCAAAAAGCGCGCAAACGGCTGCCGCCCAAAGCGCCGATGCCCTGAAAGCAGCGCAAGCGGCCAAGGCCAAAGCGGACGAAGCCGTGAAAAATGCCAACGCGCAGGATAAATCCGCCGCGCAAGCTTTGCAGCAAAAAGCCGCCGAGCGTTTGGCCGCTGCACAAAAAGCACAAACCGCCGCACAACAGCAGGCCGCTGCCGCCGATGCGCTGCTGAAACAGGCGCAAGCGGCGAAAACAGCTGCGGAAAAAGCCTATGCCCAAGCTTTGGCCGATGATAAAAATGCCCAAGATGCCGCCAAAATCTCCGCCGCCACGCTGAAAGCCGCCCGCGATGCCGGCAGCAGCGCCGATGCCGCTGTTCAGACGGCCTCCGCTGCGAAACAAAATGCCGATAAAGCCGCAGCAGCCGCGCAAACAGCCAAATCGCAAGCCGATGCTGCCGTTAAAACGGCAATAACGTTAACCGCCAAACAAGCGGCCGCCCAAAAAGCCGCTGCGGCGCAAACCCAAGCCGCCGCTTCGGCAAAAAGCGCGCAAACGGCTGCCGCCCAAAGCGCCGATGCCCTGAAAGCAGCGCAAGCGGCCAAAGTCAAAGCGGACGAAGCCGTGAAAAATGCCAACGCGCAGGATAAAGCCGCCGCGCAAGCTTTGCAGCAAAAAGCTGCCGAGCGTTTGGCTGCCGCCCAAAAAGCGCAAACCGCCGCGCAACAGCAGGCTGCTGCCGCCGATGCATTGCTGAAACAGGCGCAAGCGGCAAAAACAGCTGCGGATGCGGTTTATGCACAGGCCAAGGCTGCCGAAGGCAAACAAATGGAAATCGAGAAATCCATTAACCATAAATTGGATTTGCTGGCGCGTGCCGAAGGCGAACGTTTTACTGAGGAACAAACGCAAACCTTTACCAAAGAAGAAGTGGACAGCGGCCTGATTGCCAAACATTTCACCAATGTTCCTGAATGGGTAAATACTGGAAATAGCTGGAACAAAGCTGTTGGCGACAAAATCTTCCTTGGGCTAGAAGAGGATAACGGTAGAGAATGGCGTTATCGTCGTTCGGTACTCTCTAAATCGAATTTGGTCGGTCAGGAAGTATGGACTCAGGACGGCAAGGATGCCGCAGCTTCTTGGGGCAAAACGCGCGAAGTATTGAATACGACGGCAACGGAGTTTGAAAAACGCGCGTGGAAGCAGAAAGGCATCAACGGAGCGTATGATTTATGGCGCAATAATTTTGCTACCGATGCCGGAAACGCTGTGTTGGGTAAAACAATGGATTGGAAGGTTAGGCTCAATCAAGATAAGGGATTGGAAATTTCAGCTGCCGAGGAAGCGCACCGCTTATATAGTAATGAGACCCGTATTGGGGAAACTCATAACTTTTACTTCGATAAAGAGGGGGACTTGGTTTATGTGAGAGAACCAGGAGATCTTTATTTGGAGAGGGTTGAGAAGGAGGGCTTCAAAGTCGTGAACGGTGTGCTGAGAGATGCAGATAGAGCATTCCCGTATTATAGGCTTGCCGCCAATGAGGTTTATCTGACCAAGCCGATTAAATTAGCCGATGGAACGGTTAAGATACAATTTACCCGTGTTAATAAGGATGAGCTGAAATCCTTGGAGAAAATCCGGTCTCACCCCAGCTATGTTAGCCACCAGGTCAGCGTGATGCACGGCAATACGGAATATGGCGCTTTGGCAAACCGTACCATTTCTGCCAATCTGTTTAATGCGGTCAATGTCGGCGATGTAGATGAGAAACGTATCTTGCGCTCTTATGATATCGGTAAGGCGAATGTGTATAACCAAGCCTATCTGACGCTGTATTCGTGGAAACAGAAAAACCAGTGGGGCGAATATGATAACGGCGATTGGAAAATGACCGCCATCAGCAAAGAACGGCACCGTGATTGGGGAGCCTTGAAGGATACCGGTAATTTGAAGGCTCATTATAAAGGCGTTGCTTATTCTGCTGCGAGCGGTGTACAGGATGGTGTTTTGAATCTGAACGTAGAGTTTAAGCAAGACTACTATACTAAGATGTCTTTGTCCGGTGAGATCAATAACCGTAAAGCCGATGACGGGCGCAGCATCTATCTGGTCAGCGGCAGCAGCAATGCAGACAAGCTTGCAGCGGGCCAGAAAGCGCAGGCTGAATTTGTAGGCTTTGGTGAGACCAATCATATTGGTAGCGAAATTATCGCTTGGATGCCCGGCAAGCATAAAGGCGAAAAGAAAACCATCTTCGGCGAAGGCAAAATGCTGTTCGGCGGCCCGAAAGCGGAAGAAGTGGCCGGTGTTGTGACGTTTGATACGGCGAAAGGCACCAGCACAACGGGCTTTATCGGCAAACGCTAAACCTTGAACGAAGCGGCGGAGTGCCTGCACTCTGCTGCTTTTTTATGCAAGGCCGTCTGAAAAACATTGCTTTTCAGACGGCATAATCCGGAGAACGAAATGAAATTTTCCCGATGGATGTGTATGGGCTTGGTGTTGCTGCCGTTGGCTGCGGAGGCGCACGGGGAAGTCCGAAGCCGTTTGATGCAGAATGCGCCGGAAACGGAAGATGCGGAGCGGCGGCTGGATAAGGTGTTGCCGCAAGCTGCGCCCCAGCAAACGCCGATTGCCGAGCCGTTTTTGCCGGCCGGTGCGGCGCAGGAGGAGGAATGGACGGATGCGGCCGATGTGCCGCCCGACCGTTTGGAGCCTTGGCTGAACCGTTCGTTGAACGAGCGCCGTTATGACCGGGCGGCGGCGCTGCTGCCGCGCTACCGAGAATTGCCCGATGCGGATAAGGTGCTGGCGGATTTCGCGCAAGGAGCCATCTGGCGCGAGGAAGGCCGCCATAAAGAGGCGGTGGCGCTGTATCGGAAGCTTTTGGACGGGCGGCCGGAGTTGCAGACGGTGCGCTTGGATTTGGCGGCGATGCTGTTTGAAGACCGGCAAGACCGTGATTCGGGCAAGCTGTTTGATGAGGCGGAGCAGATGGGGCTGCCGGAAGATGTGCTGCCGCGTATTGAGCAATACCGCGAGGCTTTGGCCGGGCGTGGCAGCTGGCAGTTTTCGTTGGGCGGCGGTTATGTGCAAGATGATAATCTGAATAATGTTTCTGATTCGAAAACCATCCGCCTGCCGCAGTTCGGCAATTTGCCGTTTGAAAAAGATGAGGCGTATCTGCCGAAAAGCGGCCGGGGGGCGGAATATAATATTTCTGCTTCGCGGGACATCAGCTTGACCGGCAATCATTATTTGGCTTTGGGCGCTTCGGCCGACGGCGTGCTGTATTGGGACAATCATGATTATGATGATGTTACTTTCCGTTTGGAGGCAGGCTACCGTAATAAAAGTTTGAAGCAGGATTGGTCGCTGGTTCCTTTTGCGGAGCACCGCCGCACGGCAAACGAGCGCTATTATATCCGCAGCGGCTTTGATGCTGCTTATTCGCGCTGGCTCTCCAACCGTTGGCGGGTATCGGCAAACGGGGCTTTGGCTTGGAAAAATTATACGGGCGAGCGTACGGCACGCGATGCTGCGGCCAATGTGGGCGTAACGTATCTGGCGGGCAGCAGTGCTTATTTGTTCGGCGGGGTGAATTACGGCCGCGATAAAATGCACAACCGCCCTGAAAGCAGCTCTGTACGCACGGGTGCTTATGCGGGCTGGGGACAGAGCTGGCCTTGGCATTTCGGCAGCCGCGCGGTGTTGAGCCGTTATAATGAGCGCTATGACGGCGAACATTATATTTTCCGCGACCGCCGCCGTAAGGATAAAGTGCTGGGTACAACGTTGAGCTTGTGGAATGATAAGTTGAGCTTTTGGCAGATTACGCCGCGTTTGAATTGGCGTTATACGAAGGTAAACAGCAATCTGCCTGATCTGCACAGCTATGGTAAACACAAGCTGTTTTTCAGTTTTGAGAAATCGTTTTAAGGCTTGATGAAGCAAGGCCGTCTGAAACGGGAGCACTGTTTTAGCGATGCCGAAAACGATGTTTCACATCGTTTTAACACTAAAAATAAGATTTTTAGTGTTGTACTGAGTTTTACTCAGTACCGGCTTCGCAGAAACTCACTGCGTTCGTTTTCAGACGGCCTTCCGTGTTCGGGAAATTGATTTTGGGAAACTTAACCCGTCAGCTGTTTGGTAATCAGGTTTTTCAGCGGCGGCAGGTTGTTGCTGAC
>JAUNKU010000072.1 GCA_030532645.1 Neisseria sp.
AAAGAAAAGCGTTTAGTTTCAGCAGCTTTCAGACGGCATAAAAGCTGTTGCGCCGCGCGTACAAAGTATATTTCAGGCCGTCTGAAAATGCGGTGCTGCCCGATTATCGGAATACCGTTTAAGCACACTGATTTTCCCGTAAAGCCGCATACTATCTACCGCTTCTCTCTTTCATCAAAAATACGCTCTTGTATCTTGGCCTGCACAAATGCCGCTTTTCAGACGGCCTTTTTCCCTGAAAACATAAAAAACCGTTTACACCCGAACAAATCTTAAAATTTAGTGAAAAACACCAAATTAAAGCACCAGTTCAGAAATAAAATAAAATTTATCCGATAAAAACCATTCAAAAAAGTATTTTCCACTAGCAAAAAATTTATCAATATCTTAAACATTTCCCCGTTTCCGCCTTGCCGAAACCGCGCGGCAACACTACAATCGGGCGTAAATTTGATTGGTTACACGCTGCAACAAGCGTTCTTGTAAAAGGTTTCACTATGAATTCCACCATCTACAATTTCTCCGCAGGTCCTGCCATTCTGCCCGAAAGCGTACTGCGTACCGCGCAAAGCGAAATGTTTGATTACAACGGCACCGGCTTTTCCGTGATGACGATGAGCCACCGCTCGGAAGTGTTTATGAGCATTCTCTATCACGCCGAGCAGGATTTGCGCCAGCTGATGAACATTCCGGACAATTATAAAGTCTTGTTTTTACAAGGTGGCGCGAGCGCACAATTCAACCAAGTGGTAATGAATTTTGCCGACGGCTTCAAGCGCGTAGATTCCGTGGTAACCGGTAACTGGTCGCGCATTGCCCATTCTCAAATGGGCAAATTGTCCGACACCGAAATTCATCTGGCGGCGCACGGCGGTGAGATGTACAACTATCAAAACCTGCCGCCCGTATCTTCTTGGGACATCAGCAAAGATTCGGCTTTCGTGCATTTTGTAATCAACGAAACCGTACACGGCCTGCAATACCGTGAAGTGCCGAAATTGGAAGACGGTATGCCGCCGCTGATTTGCGATATGTCTTCGGAAATTTTGTCGCGCAAAATCAATGTGGAAGATTTCGGCGTGATTTACGCCGGCGCGCAAAAAAATATCGGCCCTTCCGGCGCAACCATCGTGATTATCCGCGAAGACTTGCTCGACCGCTGTTCCGACCGTATCCCCGATGTGTGGAACTACAAAGCACACGTTGAAAAACAGGGTATGTACAACACGCCGGCCACTTATCCGATTTACATTTCCGGCCTCGTGTTCCGCTGGCTGCAATCACAAGGCGGCGTGGCGCAGATGGAAACCATCAACACGCTGAAAGCGAAAACGCTTTACAATGCCATCGACGGCAGCGGCGGTTTCTACATCAATAATGTCCACCCCGGCGCACGCTCGAAGATGAATGTGATTTTTACCACCGGCAACGCCGAATTGGACGAATTGTTCGCCCAAGAATCCACCACCCGCGGCCTGCAACTTTTGCGCGGTTACAAATCAATGGGCGGTATGCGCGCCAGCATTTACAACGCAATGCCGCTGCAAGGCGTGGAAGCGCTGATTGAATTTATGCAGGAATTCCAAAAACGCTACGGTTAAACGTTCCGCCCGGCATAAACATTAAATGCCGTCTGAAAACACCTCCTGTTTTCAGACGGCATTTGCTTACCGGCAGAATTGATTGCCAGAATGATGCTTGGGTTTCTACACCCAAATCTCATCAAACGGCGCCATACTCAGGTTAAACCCAAGCTCGGCAAAACGTTTTCTAACAACCGGATAACCGGCTTATCCAAAACAAAGGCCGTCTGAAACCATTGATTTTCAGACGGCCTTGTTCCGGCAATTCTACTTCCAATAAAAATCCGCTTCGCCTTCCGGCCGCGTTTTGAAACGTTTGTGCAGCCAAAAATACTGCTCCGGCGTTTCGCGCACACGCGCTTCGATAAACTCGTTCATTCTCCGCGCGTCTTCTTCCGCACTTTCGGTTGGGAAGTTTTCCCAAGCCGGATAGAAACGCAGCTCAACCGTACCGTCTGCCTGACGGGTCGGAATAGCCGGCACAACTTTCGCGCCTGTCATCGCTGCAATCCGCCCCAAACCGGCGATGGTGGCCGTCTGAATACCGAAAAACGGTACAAAAACAGAATCTTTGCGGCCGAAATCTTGGTCGGGCAGATACAGAAACGGTGCATCGCTTTTACGCAATTCTTTGATAATCGCCCGCAAACCTTCGGTACGCCCGATCAGAAACACATTATTGTAGCGGTGCCGCCCTTTCAAAATCTGCTCGTCCAGCGCTTTGTTTTTCTGGTGCGAATACATACTGACCAGCGGCACGTCCTGATTCAGCGCATATACCGCCAGCTCAAACGCCGTAAAGTGCGGATAGAGAATAATCACTTTGCCTTCGGCCAGCGCATCGTCCAAATAATGTTTGTCGCGGTAACGCACAAGGCTTTTCAACCGCTCCGCGCTGCCGTACCAATACAGGCCGTATTCCGCCAGCAGCTTGCCCATTTGTTTGAAATGCCCTTTCAAAACCGCCTTACGCTCTGCTTCGCTCCATTCGGGGAAACAGGCCGCCAAATTGGTCTGCCCCACTTTTCGGCGCGGCGCTACCAGATAATAAGCCGCCCAACCGATAGCCGAACCGATTTTCTGAATCACGGAAAACGGCAGCTTGGCAATCAGCCCGAGCAGCAGAAAACTCAATTTCATCATCGCAAAACCCTTGCAGAAACCGCTGCATTATAGCCGAGAAGCGGCTGTGCCGCTGCCTTTTTCAGACGGCTTGACCTGTATCAAAACCCGATTTGCTGCCTCGTTTACAATCGCTGCCATACATACAACAATGAAACAAGGAGCACCAAAATGGGCGTATTTGCCGAACTCTTCAAATCCTCTATCGGTCTGTTGTCGATGTTTACCATCGGCTTTGTTATTGTCATCGCAACTTATCTGTTTTTCTGGGTGAAAAAACAAGCCGACAGCGAAAGCGCAGGCAAAAAATAAGTTTGAACAAAAACGCTGCTTGATTAAGCAGCGTTTTTTTGTTTTCAGCTACGCAGAAACTGCGCTTCGCTCCGTTTTC
Organism: Neisseria sp.; assembly: GCA_030532645.1. GTDB lineage: Bacteria > Pseudomonadota > Gammaproteobacteria > Burkholderiales > Neisseriaceae > Neisseria. Next base: position 3,097 of record JAUNKU010000072.1, read on the forward strand.
AGACGGCATCAGCGAAGTGCTGCGACAAATCTCCTGCATTTCTGCACAATAAATCGGAGATAAAAACAACTCGGTTGATGTCCTCAATAAGCTGTATAGAAACCGCTCGCCAATAACTCGGTCATACCGATAGCCGAATGACGCGTGCGTACATAAGAAAACACAAGGCGATTAAACCGCTGAAATAATTTTTGCGGAACGCCTTGTGTTTTTGCGGAACATCTATTTTACAAATCTATTACACGACAATGGTTTAGACAGTAAAAGCTATGTGCCGGTTATTTGATACGCATATCGCCGGTTTCAACGAAACGTTGGTGCCAAGACAGGGCTTCGGCCAAAATGTGCGGTGTGTGCAAGCCTGCGCCGGATTTTTCTGCGCGGTCGAAGTAGTCGCGCAGCATATCGCGGTAATCAGGGTGTGCACAGTTCTCGATAATCAGGCGTGCGCGTTGGCGTGGTGATTTGCCGCGCAAATCGGCCATACCTTGCTCGGTTACCACAAACATTACGTCGTGTTCGGTGTGGTCGTGGTGAGAAACCATCGGTACGATGCACGAAATCGCGCCGTCTTTAGCTACGGAAGGCGATACGAAGAACGAGAAGAAAGCGTTGCGGGTAAAGTCGCCGGAGCCGCCGATACCGTTCATCATTTTAGTACCCATAATGTGGGTGGAGTTCACGTTGCCGTAGATGTCGGCTTCAATCATCGCATTCATACCGATGATGCCGAGGCGGCGGATCAGCTCAGGGCTGTTGGTGTATTCCATCGGGCGCAGAATGATTTTGTCGCGCAAAAATTCGATGTTGTCGTTGAAGCGTTGCAACGCGTCCGGGCTGAACGACAGCGCGGTTGCAGATGCAGACTTCATTTTGCCGGCAATAATCAAATCCAGCATACCGTCTTGCAGCACTTCGGTGTAACCGGTCAAATCGTCAAACGGCGCGTCCAGCAAACCAGCCAATACGGCATTGGCCACGTTGCCTACGCCTGATTGCAGCGGCAGCAGGTTTTTCGGCAGACGGCCTGCTTTCACTTCGTGGTTGAAGAAGTCGATGATTTGCGCGGCGATGCGTTTGGAGTTGTCGTCCGGATCGGCGAATTTGCTGTTGCGGTCGCCGCTGTCGGTCAATACGATGCCGACAATTTTGTCCAAATCGCAATCGATGTACGGCGCGCCGACGCGGTCAAACGGGCCGACGATGTCGATCGGTTTGCGGAACGGAGGAACGCCGATATCGTGAACGATGTCGTGCATACCTTCCAGCTTGGCGTTTTGGCCTGCGTTTACTTCGATAATCACTTTTTTCGCGGCTTTTACGGCTTCGTTCATATGGCCGATGCCCATTGCCGGAATGATTTTGCCCTCAGGCGTAATCGAAGACGCTTCGATAATGGCTACGTCAAACGCACCGTAGAAGCCTTGGCGCATTTGCTGTTCAACGTGCGACAAGTGCATATCTTGGTAAGCGGTGTTGCCTGCGTTGATGCTGTTACGCAAGGTCGGGTCTGATTGGAACGGATTGCGGAAGCTGACGCAACCTGCGGCAGCCAATACGCCGTCGCACTCAGGCGCGGTAGATGCGCCGGTAATCACGCCGACAGAAAATGCTTCGCCGCGTGCGTGCGCTGCTTTGGCACGCTCGGCAATCGCAGTCGGTACGGCTTTCGGATAGCCTGCGCCGGTAAAGCCGCTGACGGCCAAGGTCATACCGTTTTGGATAAATTCCGCGGCTTGCTCCGCAGACATAATTTTGCTGCGCAAGCCTTCGTGGCGTACGCGTTCTGCTGCCTGATTGCTCATATTCGGTTCTCCTCTGAGCTGAGATGGATTGAGTAACATCGTGTAACTGTAAGAAGTCGGCTGAAATATATAATAAAGGTTTGCTTGTGTAAAGCAGGCCTTTGTTTTTCAGACGGCCTGAGTTTCGCGTTATAATGAGCTCCTTTTTTTTCCTTAACCGACAAAAATCAGGAAATCCGATATGAAAACCTACCTCAAATTCTCCGCTTTGGCCGTAGCCGCCACGCTTTCTCTGGCTGCGTGCAAACAAGAAACCAATGCTGCTGCGCCTGCCGCTTCCGCTGAAAAAACTTCTCCGGAAAGCTTGGGTACACTGCCGCAACAAGCCAGCTATGCGATGGGCATCGAAATCGGCAACACGTTGAAACAAATTAAAGACCACGGCACGGAAGTGGATTTGAAGCTGTTCAACGAAGCGATTGAAACCGTTTTGGCCGGCAAAGAGCCGAAACTGGATATGATGCAGGCGCAGGAAGTGATGATGAAATTCCTGACCGAAGAGCAGCAGAAAGCGCAAAGCCAAGCCGAAAAAGCCGGTGCGGAAAATGCGGCAAAAGGCAAAGCGTTCTTGGAAGAAAATGCCAAGAAAGAAGGCGTGAAAACCACGGCTTCGGGTTTGCAGTATAAAGTAAACAAAGAAGGTACGGGCGCGATGCCGAAAGCCACCGATATTGTGGCCGTCGAGTATGTCGGCCGACTGATTGACGGTACGGAATTCGATAACCGCCAAGGCGATCCGGTTGCTTTCCCGTTAGACCAAGTTATCAAAGGCTGGACGGAAGGCTTGCAGCTGATGAAAGAAGGCGCGGAATATACGTTCTACATTCCTGCCGAACTGGGCTACGGCGACCGTGCCACCGGCAAAATTCCGCCGCAATCCACGCTGGTTTTCGATGTAAAACTGGTTAAAGTTGAAAAAGAGAAAAAATAAAACGCCAAGGCCGTCTGAAAACCGAGAAAATAGCCGTCATACTCGGGGCAGCCCGAATTGACGATATTTTGCGACAACAGCCGGATTTTCAGACGGCCTTTCCCGCTGAATAAAACCAAACACACCGCACCATTACATTATGAGCCATACCGTTACCCTCTCCGTCTGCCGCACTGCCTTTGAAGTGCAGGACAACGAAACCATTTTGCAGGCCGCCACGCGGCAAGGGCTGAATCTGCCGCATTCCTGCCAAAGCGGCATTTGCGGACAGTGCAAAGCCGAGCTGAAAAGCGGCGATGTCGCACAAGGCGGGCATTCCGAGCAGGCGCTCAGTGCAGCAGAGGAAGCGGAAGGCAAAATTTTAATGTGTTGCGCGAAAATCCGCAGCGATGTGGAAATCGAAATTCCCGGTTATCAAGGCGATCTGCCTTCCGTGCGCGTATCGCCTGCACGGGTGAACCGCGTGGAATACCGCGCCGATACCGCCGTTCTCGGCCTGACGCTGCCCAAAGCGCCACGTTTCGAGTTTCTTGCCGGACAGTATATCGATATCCAAACCAAAAACGGTACGCGAAGCTATTCCATCGCCAGCAGCAGTGCGGAAAGCGAACATTTGGAACTGCATATCCGCAAACGCGAAGGCGGTATGTTTACCGGCCTGTTGTTCGGCGACGAACCGGCCATTCAAGAAAAAACTGTAATGCGTATCCGTGGTCCGTTAGGTGCATTCACCCTGCGCCTGCATCAAGGCGAGCCGCTGATTTTTCTGGCCACCGGCACCGGCTATGCCCCCGTCCACAGTATGCTGCAACAGCTTGCCGCGCAGGAAAACCGACCCGAAATCCATCTTTACTGGGGCGGACGGACGCTTAACGATTTGTATTATTTCAATGAAGCGCGCGAACTGTGCGAACAGATTGGCGCACGCTTCACGCCCGTTTTATCGCGTGCCAGAGAAAGCTGGCAAGGCGCACGCGGCTATGTGCAGCAACACGCGCTGGCCGATTATCCCGATTTGTCGGCGCATCAAGTTTATGCCTGCGGTTCGGCACAAATGATTACCGCAGCGCAGGAATTGCTGACCGGCCAAGGCCGTCTGAAAAAAGAGAATTTCTTCTCCGATATTTTCACACCGGCAGCATAAGCCGCTTTCCGGCTCCGTTCGGTTGGCAACGCTTTTCCAAAATAAACAACGCAACCGCGCTTCCGCCGAACCGTTCCCCTCAAACCGATAAGGCCGTCTGAAAATACCGCTTTTTCAGACGGCCTCACCGCAAACTTCACGAGCAAACTATGCCGCAAAACGATTCCGCCCGCTGGCTCAGCGTACTCGCGCTGGCTGTCGGCGCATTTGTCTTCAATACCACCGAATTTATCCCGATTGCCCTGCTCAGCGACATCGGCGCGGGCTTTGGTATGCCGCCGGCCGAAACCGGCATTATGCTGACCGTGTACGCTTGGGTTGTGGCGCTGATGTCGCTGCCTCTGATGCTGCTGACCCGGCAGGTGGAACGCAAACGGCTTTTGCTGGTGCTGTTCGCCATCTTTATCGGCGGCCACCTGCTTTCCTTTGCCGCGTGGCGTTTTGACGTATTGCTTGCCAGCCGCGTAGCCGTTGCGCTGACGCACGCCGTATTTTGGTCGATAACGGCCGCTTTGGCCGTGCGGATTGCGCCCGAAGGCAAAGGCAATCAAGCATTGAGCCTGCTGAGTACCGGCACAGTGTTATCTATGGTACTCGGTATTCCGCTCGGACGGCTGGCCGGCGGCTGGTTCGGCTGGCGCGTCAGCCTGCTGCTGATCGGCATCGCCGCACTGATTACCGCGCTGATGCTGGCGAAAAACCTGCCGCAGTTGCCCAGCCGGAACAGTGGCTCGCTGGCCAGCCTGCCCCAGCTGATGAAAAACCGCAAGCTTTTGTTATTATACGGTTTTACTGTGATTACCATCACCGCCCATTTTGCGGCATACAGCTATATCGAGCCTTTCGCCCTGCAATACGCCCGTTTTTCAGACGGCCAAGTTACCCTGCTGCTGCTCTGCTACGGTGCGGCCGGCTTTCTCGGCTCGTATGTATTCGGCAAATGGTTCGACCGGCACAGCAAAACCCTGTTTTTCCTCTGCACCGCCGCCATCGCGCTTGCAATGCTGCTGCTCGCGCCGCTTTCCGGCTCGCCTTACGCGCTTTACGCCCTCGCCTTTCTGTGGAGCACCGCTTTTATGAGCCTGATGCTCGCAATGGTTTCCCGCGTGCTGCACTTTGCCGCCGAAGCCACCGATGTCGGCACGGCCATACATTCCGCCCTGTTCAATCTCGGCATCGGCAGCGGCGCACTGCTCGGCCGCGCTGCCGTGCAACACTTCGGCCTGCCCAATATCGGCTACACCGGCGCAAGCCTCGCCGCCCTGTCCGTTATCTGGGCTTGGCTGCTGATACGGCAGCCGGGTTTCGCCAACGAACGCCGGAAAACCTAGCCGCTAAGGCCGTCTGAATATTCCGCTTTTCAGACGGCCTTTTCATTGCTCCGTTGCCAAGCCCGCGCCATCGCGCCATAA
>JAUNKU010000073.1 GCA_030532645.1 Neisseria sp.
CATTCAACCCATGCGTAAACATTAAAGCCAAACCGGAAGCATTCAAACTAAGCGTAAACCTATTCCCTCTCCCGCCTGCGGGGGAGGGCTAGGGTGGGGGTGTCCGGCTTGAAAAGCCGCTCAATGCGATTTAATCCAAAAAACAATAATCATTTTGAAAAGAAAATATGAAGCAAGATTTTCAGACGGCCTTAAAAGCACTCGGCAAACAGGCCAAGAAAGAAGCGGAAGTGCGCGCCAAAGAAGAAGCCGCCAAACGTAAAGCCCAAGCGGAAGAAATCGATTTTGCCAAAGAAATGGGCGGCGTAACACCGCTGAAAAGCTCGCAACGCTATGAAAAACCGCGTGATTTGTCGCCGATCAAGCCCCGACCGCAACAGGAAGACGGTTTGGAAGAAAACGATTATTTCTACATCGGCGATGGCCAATGGCTGGATATTCCGGCCAATTTCAGCAAAAACGGCCAAGGCCAAAACGACATCCGTCGCCTGCAAAGCGGACATTACGAAGTGGTGGCCGATGTCGATTTGCACGGCTACACGCAGGAAGAAGCACAAAAAGTGCTGAACGAGTTTATAGAATTTGTAAAAAAACGCGGCGTGTGCGGCGAAATCGTCCACGGCAGCGGCTTGGGTTCGAGCGGTTATCAGTCGGTTCTGAAAAACCTTGTCCGCCGCTGGCTGATGGCGCACCCCGATGTTTTGGCTTATGCCGAACCGCATAAAAACAATGACGGTGCCGTGCGGATTTTGTTGAAACGCCGCCGTTTTGAAGAGCGCGGATTTTAAACGGAAGGCAAGCAGCCGATTTTCCGAACCGCTTAATTTCAAGGCCGTCTGAAAAGCAGGTTGTTTTCAGACGGCCTTTTCTGCATTCTAAAAATATTCGTTTTCTTTCATAATAGAAAATTTAAATTTCGTTTATTATAAAGTTTGTATGCCTGCTGTAAGTACAGGCAAAGCTGGCGGCCGGTTTTATGGGGATTTAAAAAAAATCCTATTAAAAACAGCAGGTAAGTATTGAAAAAACGAAGCGGAGCAGTGGCAAAGGACGAAGCAGCGGCAGGCAGAAAAAAATTGCCAGACAACGGGTTTGCTGATACGATTTGCAAGGTTTATCTCTGTATTCTGCGGCGTAGTTTTATGCAACGGAAACAGTGTGTTAATTAAGCTGATGAATTTAAAAATATTTTATTTTAAACGAAAAATTATTTTTCTTTATCGATTATTTTTATTTTCATTTGCGAAAAAATCAGGCCATAAGGCCGCGTTCTCAACGAAAGAAAAGGATACTGCTATGTCTCAAACATACAATTCTGTCAATGACGTAGATCCGATTGAAACACAGGAATGGCTGGATGCGCTCAGCTCGGTTTTGGAAACCGAGGGCGAAGAGCGCGCGCATTTCCTGCTGGAAAATCTGGTCAAATACACCCGCCGTCGCGGCGTGCACTTGCCGTTCGATGCGACCACTGCTTATTTGAACACCATTCCGGTGGGCAAAGAGCAAAAATCGCCGGGCAATCAGGAATTAGAACACCGTATCCGTTCGATTATCCGCTGGAACGCGGCTGCTATGGTATTGCGTGCAGGTAAAAAAGATTTGGACTTGGGCGGCCACATCGCTTCCTTCCAATCTTCGGCAACTTTGTACGATGTCGGCTTCAACCACTTCTGGAAAGCCAAAGGCGAGGGCGAAGAAGGCGATATGGTTTTCGTTCAAGGCCACGTTGCGCCCGGTATTTATGCTCGTGCGTTTGTAGAAGGCCGTTTGAGTGAAGAAGAGCTGGACAGCTTCCGCCAAGAGGTGGACGGTCACGGCCTGTCTTCTTATCCGCACCCTTATCTGATGCCTGAATTCTGGCAGTTCCCGACCGTATCAATGGGCTTGGGCCCGTTGATGGCGATTTACCAAGCGCGTTTCCTGAAATACTTGGATTCTCGCGGTTTGAGCAAAACCAAAGGCCGCAAGGTATGGTGTTTCTGCGGTGACGGCGAGATGGACGAGCCGGAAAGCCAAGGCGCGATTTCTCTGGCCGCACGTGAAGGTTTGGATAACCTGATTTTCGTGATTAACTGCAACCTGCAACGTTTGGACGGTCCTGTACGCGGTAACGGCAAAATCATTCAAGAGCTGGAAGGCAACTTCCGTGGCGCAGGCTGGAACGTGCTGAAAGTGATTTGGGGCAGCCGTTGGGATGCACTGTTGGCTCGCGATACGGAAAACCACTTGAAACAACGTATGGAAGAAGTGGTGGACGGCGACTACCAAACTTATAAATCCAAAGACGGCGCATACGTTCGCGAACATTTCTTCAACACGCCTGAGCTGAAAGCTATGGTGGCGAATATGTCCGACGAAGAAGTATGGGCATTGAACCGCGGCGGCCACGATCCGCACAAAGTGTATGCCGCCTACTACGAAGCCGTGAACAACGCCAAAGGCCGTCCGACCGTGATTCTGGCGAAAACCATTAAAGGTTACGGTATGGGTATGTCCGGCGAAGGTCAAAACATCGCCCACCAAGCGAAGAAAATGGATCCGGCTTCCCTGAAACAGTTCCGTACCCGTTTCGGCATTCCGGTAACCGACGAACAAATCGAAAGCGGCGATCTGCCTTACTTCCGCTTCCCGGAAGACAGCGAAGAAATGCGTTACCTGCGCGAGCGCCGCAATGCTTTGGGCGGCTACCTGCCTCAGCGCAATCCGAACAACGAAGCACTGCCGGTTCCGGCTCTGGAAGCGTTTGACGCTCAGCTGCAATCAAGCGGCGAGCGCGAATTCTCCACCACAATGGCCTTTGTCCGCATCTTGTCTACTTTGCTGAAAGACAAGCAAATCGGCAAACGCGTGGTACCGATTGTACCGGACGAAAGCCGTACTTTCGGTATGGAAGGCCTGTTCCGCCAGTACGGCATTTGGAACCCGAAAGGCCAAACCTACACTCCGCAAGACAAAGACCAACTGATGTTCTACAAAGAATCGGTTGACGGCCAAGTATTGCAGGAAGGCATTAACGAACCGGGCGCGATGGCCGACTGGATTGCCGCGGCCACTTCATACGCGAACAACCGTTACGCGATGATTCCGTTCTATATTTACTACTCAATGTTCGGCTTCCAACGCGTAGGCGACTTGGCTTGGGCGGCGGGCGATATGCGTTCGCGCGGCTTCCTGCTGGGCGGCACCGCAGGCCGTACCACGCTGAACGGTGAAGGTTTGCAACACGAAGACGGCCACAGCCAGGTTCAGGCCGACCTGATTCCGAACTGCATGTCTTACGACCCGACCTTCCAATACGAATTGGCCGTGATTATCCATGACGGTATGCGCCGTATGTATGTCGAACACGAAGACGTGTTCTACTACCTGACCGTGATGAACGAAAACTATGCGCATCCGGCCATGCCGCAACGCGAAGGCATCGAAGAAGAAATCATCAAAGGTATGTATCTGTTCCGCCAAGGCAGCGAGAGCGATAAGAAAGTCCAACTGATGGGTTCCGGCGTGATTTTGAACGAAGTTATCAAAGGCGCGGAACTGTTGAAAGAAGATTTCGGCATTGAAGCCGACATCTGGTCTTGTCCGTCGTTCAACCTGCTGCACCGCGATGCGATGGAAGTCGAGCGTTACAACCGCCTGCACCCGATGAGCGAGCAGAAAACCGCGTTTGTCGCCCAGCAGCTGAAAGGCCACAACGGCCCTGTGGTTGCCGCAACCGACTACGTCCGCAGCTTTGCCGAGCGTATCCGCCACGCGATTCCGCAAGAGAACGGCAGCTACACCGTTTTGGGTACCGACGGCTTCGGCCGCAGCGATTCCCGCGCCAACCTGCGCAGCTTCTTCGAAGTAAACCGCTACCACGTTGTCGTGGCCGCGCTGAACGCATTGGCCGATCAAGGCAAAGTCGAAAAAGTAACCGTACAGCAAGCCATTGAGAAATACGGCATCGCTACGGATACCGCACCGAGCTGGAAACGCTGATAACAGCTGCCGGATACGGTATTTTTCAGACGGCCTTGCCGTTTGAGGCCGTCTGAAAATACAGATTCGGATAAAAAGATATTGTTTTTACAGTTGGATTTTTTGCAAAAGGAAGTGCGATGAACCCGAAAATGTGGGCGGTAAGCGCCGCAGCTTTATTGCTGGCTGCTTGTGCAGGCAATGCGCCTGTCGTGAAATCGGAAGGCAGTTTCAACCCTGCCAAACAAGCGCGTGTACGCCTGTACGGCCAAAACCAGCAGCCGACCTTTATGCTCAGCGGCATTGACTGCGCGGCCGGACACAAAGGCCGAAAAGACAGTGTCGGTGCCAGCATCGGCGATGCATTCGGCTCGCTCAGCGGCGCATCGAAAAGCCACAGCTTGGGAATGGCGGAAACCGAAGCCAGCCGAAATATCGGCCAACGCAACGGCATTCTATCGAAAGCCGTATTCCGCGAGTTTGCCGTTGAAGCCGGCAAACCGGCCAATGTCCGCTCTGCATTTAACGGCCTGACCACTTCCTATACCACCGCCACCCACCGCGTAACGCACACTCAGGCCTCGTGCCGTTCGCGCGAAGCATCTTTTGTACCGAAAGCCGGTAAAGATTACGAGGTGCTCGGTATCAAAGGCGGCTGCGGTGTTGCGGTTTTCGAAGTTTCCGCAGACGGCCGTGCCGAGCCGGTGGAATTGCAAGAAGCAGTCCGCTGTAACAAACGCTGACAAACAAACGTTTCATTAAGGAAACAAAATGAGTATTGTAGAAATCAAAGTACCCGACATCGGCGGTAACAGCGATGTCGATGTGATTGCCGTTGAAGTCAAAGCCGGCGACACCATCGCCTTGGACGATACCTTAATCACACTGGAAACCGATAAAGCCACGATGGACGTGCCTGCGGATGCGGCCGGCGTGGTGAAAGAAGTTAAAGTTGCCGTGGGCGACAAAGTATCCGAAGGCAGCCTGATTGTGCTGGTGGAAACCGGCGCGGCTGCGGCCGAAACGCCGTCTGAAAAACCGGCCGCTGCCGAAGCACCTGCCCAAGCCGCTCCTGCACCTGCCGCTGCACCGGCTGCAAGCGCCAGCATTATCGTAGAAGTACCGGACATCGGCGGCAATAGTGATGTGGACGTGATTGCCGTTGAAGTCAAAGTCGGCGATACCGTTGCCGAAAACGACACGCTGATTACACTGGAAACCGACAAAGCAACAATGGACGTGCCGAGCACCGCTTCCGGCGTGGTGAAATCTGTTGCCGTCAAAGTGGGCGACAAAGTATCGCAAGGTTCGGTGATTGTGGAACTGGAAGGCGCGGCCGCGCCTGCCGCCCAAGCACCGGCACAAGCGCCAGCCCAAGCAGAAGCGCCGAAAGCTGCTCCTGCACCTGCCGCCACTCCGGCTGCTGCGCCTGCCGACAATGCGCCTAAGGCTGCATTCGGTGCTACACCGATTAACGAAGCCGGTTTTGCCAAGGCGCACGCCGGCCCGTCCGCCCGCAAACTGGCGCGCGAATTGGGCGTGGATTTGACCTTGGTGAAAGGTAGCGGCGCGAAAGGCCGTATCGTCGGCGAAGACATCAAAGCCTTCGTAAAAGCCGCAATGCAGGGCGGTGCAGGCAAAGGCGCTCCGGTAGCGGCAACGGCTTCTTTGGGCGGCGGTTTGGACTTGCTGCCTTGGCCGAAAATCGATTTCAGCAAATTCGGCGAAATCGAAGTTAAAGAATTGTCGCGCATCAAGAAAATTTCCGGTCAAAACCTGTCGCGCAACTGGGTGATGATTCCGCACGTTACCGTAAACGAAGAAGCGGATATGACCGAGCTGGAAAGCTTCCGTCAAACCCTGAACAAAGAATGGGAACGCGAAGGCGTGAAACTGTCGCCGCTGGCCTTTATCATCAAGGCTTCCGTGAGCGCACTGAAAGCTTTCCCGGAATTCAATTCTTCTTTGGACGGCGACAACTTGGTATTGAAAAAATACTACAACATCGGTTTTGCGGCCGATACGCCGAACGGCTTGGTGGTTCCTGTTATTAAAGACGTAGACAAAAAAGGCCTGAAAGAAATTTCGCAAGAGCTGACCGAATTGAGCAAAAAAGCCCGCGAAGGCAAGCTCAAACCTCAGGAAATGCAAGGCGCGTGCTTTACCATTTCCAGCTTGGGCGGCATCGGCGGCACCAGCTTTACGCCGATTGTGAATGCACCGGAAGTAGCCATTTTGGGCGTGTGCAAATCGCAGATGAAACCGGTGTGGAACGGCAAAGAGTTCGTACCGCGTCTGATGTGTCCGCTGAGCCTGTCGTTCGACCACCGCGTGATCGACGGCGCGGCCGGTATGCGCTTCACCGTTTATCTGGCCAACCTGCTGAAAGACTTCCGCCGCGTGATTCTGTAAGGCAGCATTTTTGTCCGTTTTCAGACGGCCTTGCCAGCCGAGGCCGTCTGAAAATACGGCTGAATCCTTTGCCTTGAAACAGAATACCTAGAAAGAAAGCAAAATTATGAGCTTAATCGAATTGAAAGTCCCCGATATCGGCGGACACGAAAACGTGGACATCATCGCCGTAGAAATCAAAGTCGGCGATACCGTCAACGTGGACGATACTTTGGTGACTTTGGAAACCGACAAAGCCACTATGGACGTGCCTGCCGAAGCCGCAGGTGTGGTGAAAGAAGTGAAAGTAGCCGTAGGCGGCAAAATCTCCGAAGGCGGCGTGATTGCCGTAATCGAAGCGGCTGCGGCTGATGCGCCGAAAGCCGAAACGCCGTCTGAAAAACCGGCTTCGGCCGCAGAAGCGCCGAAAGCGGTAGCGCCAGCACCTCAAGCCGCCGCGTTCAACGGTACGGCCGATGCCGAATACGATGTGGTTGTGTTGGGCGGCGGCCCCGGCGGTTACTCCGCAGCCTTTGCCGCAGCCGATGAAGGCCTGAAAACCGCCATCATCGAGCAATACAGCACCTTGGGCGGCGTGTGCCTGAACGTGGGCTGTATTCCTTCCAAAGCCTTGCTGCACAATGCGGCGGTGATTGACGAAGTGAAACATCTGGCGGCCAACGGCATCAAATATCCCGAGCCTGAAATCGATGTTGCAATGCTGCGCGGCTATAAAGAAAAAGTTATCGGCAAGCTGACCGGCGGTTTGGCCGGTATGGCAAAAGCGCGTAAAGTCGATGTGATTCAAGGCCGCGGCGAATTTGTCGGCGCGCACCACATCAAGGTTGCGCTGACCGAAAGCAGCGAATACGAAAAAGCCGTTGAAACCGGCGAAACCAAAACCGTTGCATTTAAAAACGCCATTATTGCCGTAGGCAGCCGCGTGGTGCAACTGCCGTTTATTCCGCAAGATCCGCGCATTGTGGACAGCACAGGCGCACTGGAATTGCGTGAAAACGGCGGCAAACTGCCGGAAAAAATGCTGATTATCGGCGGCGGCATCATCGGTTTGGAAATGGGCACGGTGTACAGCACGCTGGGCGCACGTTTGGACGTAGTGGAAATGATGGACGGCCTGATGCAGGGTGCCGACCGTGATTTGGTCAAAGTATGGGAAAAAATGAACGCCCACCGCTTCGACAACATTATGACCAACACCAAAACCGTTGCCGTAGAAGCCAAAGAAGACGGCATTTACGTTACCTTTGAAGGCGAAAAAGCACCTGCCGAGCCGCAACGCTACGATTTGGTATTGGTGGCCGCAGGCCGTGCGCCGAACGGCAAACTGTGCGGCGCGGAAAACGCCGGCGTAGCCGTTACCGAGCGCGGCTTTATCGAAGTGGACAAACAGCAGCGCACCAATGTGCCGCACATCTACGCCATTGGCGACGTGGTCGGCCAACCGATGCTGGCGCACAAAGCTGTACACGAAGGCCACGTTGCCGCCGAAAACTGCGCCGGCCACAAAGCCTATTTCGATGCGCGCGTGATTCCGGGCGTGGCCTACACCGATCCCGAAGTGGCTTGGGTGGGCGTTACCGAAGAAATCGCCAAACGCGACGGCATCAAAATCACCAAATCCGTGTTCCCGTGGGCAGCCAGCGGCCGCGCCATTGCCAACGGCCGCGACGAAGGCTTTACCAAACTGATTTTTGACGAAGTCACCGGCCACATCATCGGCGGCGGTATCGTCGGCACGCACGCCGGCGATATGATCGGCGAAATCTGTTTGGCAATCGAGATGGGCTGTGATGCCGAAGACATCGGCAAAACCATCCATCCGCACCCGACTTTGGGCGAAAGCATCGGTATGAGCGCCGAAGTCGCCTTGGGCGTGTGCACCGATTTGCCGCCGCAACGCAAGAAAAAATAAGTTCGGCAAAC
>JAUNKU010000074.1:0-6094 GCA_030532645.1 Neisseria sp.
CGAAATGGTTTGGCAGGCTTGGAAGAACGGAAGATAAACGGCAAAAATCCCGAGTTTGTTGGCACTCGGGATTTTTTACGGCATTTGGATTTCATCAGCAGATTGGATTGAAACAGCGTGGAAACCCGACGCTCTATGGCGTTCATTTTTATATTGGGTTTCAAATATTCGGCATTCATATTTTATTTCACCTGCCTAATTTAAAAGGCCGTCTGAAAAACGGGCATTATGGTAATGCGCTGTTTTTCAGACGGCCTTTTATTTATCAAACCTCAAAATCGTTCGCCTTTCTCCAAATAACGCCATTTACCCGGCGGCAGTTTGCCGAGTTTCACACGCCCCATTCTGATACGTTTCAAGCCGGTTACGCGCAGGCCGACAAGTTCGCACATTCGGCGGATTTGGCGTTTTTTGCCCTGTTTTAAGATAAAGCGCAGTTGGTCTTCGTTCTGCCATTCCACTTTCGCCGGGCGCAGTTTTTCGCCGTCCAAACTCAGGCCGTGGTTGAGCAGCTTCAAGCCTTCGGGCGTAAGCGTACCTTTTACGCGGACAAGGTATTCTTTTTCGCTGCCGCTGTTGTCGCCGATAAGCTGTTTGGCGATGCGGCCGTCCTGCGTCAGCACCAAAAGGCCGACGGAATCGATGTCCAAACGGCCGGCCGGCGCGAGGCCTTTTTTGTGGCTGTCTTTATAGGAAATACGGCTGTTGTCGCCGCTCCAACGGTTTTCCGGCGTAATCAGCTCAATGGCGGCTTTATAGTCTTTTTCCGGCTGGCCGCTGACGTAGCCCACGGGCTTATTCAGCAAAATCGTTACGCGCTGGGCTTGGCTCTCGTGCGCCTGTTTGTCCAAATCGATGCGGTCGGACGGCAGCACTTTCTGCCCGAGCACGGCTTTTTCACCGTTCACGCGCACCCAGCCTTGTTCGATATAACTGTCGGCCTCGCGGCGCGAACACAGCCCCAGCTCGGCCATTCGTTTGGATAATCGGACGGGTTCTGCGGTCATTTTTTGATTCCTTTTTTTGTTTGAGGCCGTCTGAAAAATAACGCTTCTGCGAAACTGAAAATGCGCGTTTTTTCTTTCGGGAAATGTAACTCACTGCCCCGTCATACTCGGGCTTGACCCGAGTATCTCCCCTGTCGGCGTTTCAGAACATTTCACGGAGAAGATGCTCGGGTCAAGCCCGAGCATAACGAAAACGAAGCAGCTTATTCCGACTTTTCAAACAAAATAGTCGGCATTTTTATCAGCAATTGCGAATGTTTCCCCGAAACGGTTTATTTTCATATATATCACTTTAAACTTTGTAGAAAACTTCGCTTTTCGCTTCGTTTTAACTTCGTGGAAGCTCACGCTTTCAGACGGCCTTCTGCCTCAATTTCTATTGCTGCCTTTTACCATTTCCAGCAAAAACAGGCGGCAATCTAAATTGCCGTTGAACAACGGAATTTTGCGTTTCGGCGCGAGGCGCATCAGTTTAGTCATTTCGCGGTCGCCGGTAAACATCGCCGCCGTCCAGCCTGCATAATGCTGTTTCAGCCACGAGCCGAGCTGCGGATACAGCGCGTGCAGCGCCTGAACCTCGGCCAAACGCACGCCGTAGGGCGGATTGGAAACCATAATGCCGTTTTCGCCGTTCGGGCGCACGTCCTGCGCGTCGCGCGTGTCCACTTCTACAAAAGCCGCCACTTCCGCCGCTTCCAAGTTTTGTACGGTCAGGCGCGTCATATAACGGTCGTTGTCGCTTGCGCCGATTTTTGCCGCCGGTTTGTCGCGCACCGCTTCGCGTGCCGCCTGTTTGATTTTTGTCCACAAGGCTTTATCGAAGTTTTTCAAGCGTTCGAAACCGAAGCGGCGCATCAGGCCGGGCGCGCGGTTGAGTGCAATCCAAGCCGCTTCGGCCGCCAGCGTACCGCTGCCGCAAAACGGGTCTTGAAACGGCTGCGAACCGTTGTAACCGGCCAGCAGCAGCAAACCTGCCGCCAAATTTTCGCGCAGGGGCGCTTCGCCGGTATCGCGGCGGTAACCGCGTTTGAACAGGGCTTCGCCGGAAGTGTCGATAAAAATCTGCACGGTTTTGTCGCTGATAAAAGCGTGCACACGCACATCTGGGCGCTGCTTGTCCACGCTCGGGCGTTCGCCGGACGCATCGCGGAACACGTCTGTTACCGCGTCTTTGATTTTCAGCGCGGTAAAGTCCAAACTCTTCACCTGCGCGCGTTTGCCTTCCACTTTTACCTTAAACGTCTGCGCCACATCAAACCATTGCGGCCAGCGGATACCGCGCGCCAGTTTGTAAATATCCTGCTCGCTGCGGTATGCGCCGGAAGTCAGCCGCAACAGCACACGGCTGGCCGTGCGCGAATGCAGATTGATGCGGTACACCTCGGCCAAGCCGCCTTTGCACGCGGCACCGCCGTCGGTCGGCGCAATATCGGTACAGCCTTGCGCGGCCAGCTCGCCGGCCAATACGCTTTCCAATCCGCGCGGGCAGCTGATGAAGAGAGAATAAGTTGTCATAATGTTCCAAATAGAAAAGCGGAGCGAATGCTCCGGCTGAAATAATGGGTTGAATTGTAACATAAAGGCCGTCTGAACGTTCGGTTTCCGAATAAAACCAAGCCGGACGCGGCCGGTTTCTCCGGTACGGCAAACTCCGCCTGCTCTTTTTTCAGACGGCCTTGTTCGTCAGACCGGCCGCCGCCGCGCTATAATCCGCGCCTTTCTGTTTGCGAGAACCGCTATGAATCCGAGCTTTTCCGAGCGTTTAATCCGTTGGCAGCGGCTGCACGGCCGCCACAATCTGCCTTGGCAGACCAATGAGCCGTACCGCGTGTGGCTGTCGGAAATTATGTTGCAGCAAACGCAGGTGGCAACGGTGCTCAACTATTATCCGCGCTTTCTGGCGGCTTTTCCCGATGTGCATTCGCTGGCAGCGGCGGAACAAGACACGGTGCTCGGGTTGTGGGCAGGCTTGGGCTATTACAGCCGCGCACGCAATCTGCACAAGGCGGCCAAGCAGGTGGTTGATGAATTCGGCGGCATATTTCCGCGCAAACGGACGGAGTTGGAAAAACTGTGCGGCGTGGGGCGCAGTACGGCGGCGGCGATTGCGGCGTTTGCCTTCCACGAGCGCGAAACGATTTTGGACGGCAATGTCAAACGCGTACTCTGCCGCGTATTCGCTCTCGACGGCAATCCGGCCGACAAAGCCTTCGAAAAAAGCCTGTGGACACTGGCCGAAAGCCTGCTGCCGTCTGAAAACGGGCAACAGCAAAACGCCGATATGCCGGCTTACACGCAAGGTTTGATGGACTTAGGCGCAACAGTATGCAAACGCAGCAGGCCGTTGTGCGGCGAATGCCCGATGGCCGACGTTTGCGCGGCACGGGCGCAAAACCGCATTGCCGAACTGCCGCGCAAAAAAAACGCAGCCGCCGTGCAGCAAATCAGCCTGTTCTGGCTGCTGCTGCGCGACCGGAACGGCCGCATTCTGCTGCACAAACGGCCGCAAAAAGGCATTTGGGGCGGTTTGTACTGCGTCCCCGCTTTCAACGCGCTTGCCCAGTTACAACAAAGCGCCGCAGCGTTCGGCATCGCGCCGGAACAGCTGGCCGAACACAGCGCACTCAGCCACCGGCTGACCCACCGTTTGCTGGAAATTCTGCCGTTTTCGGCACAAATCAGCAGCGAAAGGCCGTCTGAAAACGCCGTTTCCGATAAAACAAACACGGAGCAGTGCGAGTTGCCGCAAGACAAAACTGCCGGAGATACGCCGTTTTCAGACGGCATCTGGGTTGCCCCGAACGAGCTGCCGAACTACGGTCTGCCCAAACCGCTGGCCGCTCTGCTCTCCGAAGCGCAACAGACTTTGTTTTAACGCAAAATAATCAAAAAAAACGCCCCGAAAACAACGGGGCGCAAAAGGAACACAAACCACTACCAAAACAAGAGGGCTGCCGATAAGCATCGGCGGCAGTCAGCCCTGAAAATTCAAACCTTATTCAGCCAGCGCTCGCTGCAAAACCTGCGGCGACAAAGCAGAATCGTATTTACCGGTATTCAGACGGCCTTGCTCGGGGCAAAATTCCCACACTCTGCGGCTTTGCAGGCAACCGCCACTCAACCGGCAGCGTTTGCACAATTCGGCACAGGCATCGAAATACACACATTCGTCTTCCGGCACTTCGCGGGTATGGCCGACCCAACTCAAACGGACACCGTCCGCCTCATCTTCAATCAGCACAATCCCCTGCTTCGCCGCCAGCTCGGGCGAGTCCTGCGGCGCGGAGAAATAATAACGTCCGCCGATATGGGCATACGGTGCGCTGTACACGCCGTCGCCGTCTTCCTGCGGCACAGCCAGCCAAGAAACCGCCGTTTGCCGGTGCAGCTTCAAGATTTCGGGCGCAAACTGCTGAAACAGATATTCGCTCATTTCCGCCTCCTTTGCCGCTGTCGTTCATCAGATGGGCGTATCTTAATGGAAGATTTTTACAAAATCAAATGATAATTGTTATTATTTGTGATTTTTTATACTATCACGCTGTTTTAAATGGAATTTATTTTGTCTAAACCGATTGTTTTTCCATAATTGAGATATTTTTAGTGCATTTAACAATGCGTGAAGCCGCAAACTGCTTCCGCAAAATAAAGCATCTGCCGAGCTATACGGCAAAGGCCGGCTGAACGCAGTCGAAGCGGGCTTCTGCGTAACTAAAACGGCAAAATCAGTTAAAATACCGCTCTTTTCCGAATCTCAGAAGACACCGCTATGACACGAGCCCGTCAAATCATTCTCGATACCGAAACCACCGGCCTGTATGCCCAGCAGGGCGACCGTATGCTGGAATTTGCCGGTATTGAAATGAAAAACCGCCATTTAACGCAAAACGCGCTGCATCTTTATATCCACCCCGATCGCGATGTACCGGAAGAAGCGGCGGCGGTGCACGGGCTGACGCTGGACAAACTGGAAAGCGAAAATGCGCCGAAATTCGAGGCCGTCGGACAGCAGATTGCCGACTTTATCCGCGGCGCGGAGCTGATTATCCACAACGCACGCTTCGACGTGGGCTTTTTGGATATGGAATTTGCACGTATGGGTTTGCCGAGCGTGGCCGAGCTGGATTGCGAAGTTACCGATACGCTGGCGATGGCGCGTGAAATGTTTCCGGGGCAGAAAGCCAGCTTGGACGCGCTGTGTACCCGCTTTGAAATCGACCGCAGCAAACGTGTGTTCCACGGCGCTTTAATCGACTGCGAGCTGCTGGCCGAAGTGTATTTGGCGATGACGCGCAGCCAGTTCAGTTTGGCCGATGCGTTTGAGGTGAGCGCGGAAGAAGCGGCGGTAAGCCGTGCGCCGCGCCCGGCTCATTTGAAAGTGCGTTTGGCCGATGAAGCGGAAAATACAGAGCACGAAGCTTACTTAGACGCGCTGGGCGAAGAATGCGTGTGGCGCAAAGAAACGGCGGCGGCAGAATGAAGGCGCGCCGCATTGCGCTGATTCCGGCGGCCGGGGTGGGCGAACGCTTCGGCGCAGGCAAGCCGAAGCAGTATGTGGAAATCGGCGGAAAAACCGTTTTGCAGCATACGCTGGAATGCTTTTTGGCGCACGATGAAATCGATTTCGCCGCCGTTATTCTGTCGCCCGAAGATACGCTGTTTGATGCGCTGTTTTCAGACGGCCTTCGTCACGACAAACTCGGTGTCTTCCGCTGCGGCGGCGCAAGCCGTGCCGAAACAGTACGCAACGGCTTGAATATGCTGGCGGAACAAGGCATTGCCGCAGAAACCGATTGGATTCTGGTACACGATGCCGCCCGTTGCTGCCTGCCTGCGGCCGCCTTAAACCGCTTGCTGGGCGCAGCCGCCCATTCTCCCGACGGCGCGATTTTGGCCGTTCCCGTGGCCGATACGCTGAAACGTGGTTTTTCAGACGGCCTGATTGCCGAAACCGTTTCCCGTAACGCGCTTTGGCAGGCGCAAACGCCGCAGATGTTTCCGGCCGCACTGCTGCGGCAAGCCTTATCCGCCGATGATTTAAACGGCATTACCGACGAAGCTTCCGCCGTAGAACGGCTGGGCAGACG
>JAUNKU010000074.1:6194-8290 GCA_030532645.1 Neisseria sp.
AAGGCCGTCTGAAAAATAAGGAAGCACAATGAATATCCGTATCGGACAAGGCTATGATGTCCACCAGTTAGTTGAAGGCCGACCGCTGATTTTGGGCGGCGTACTGATTCCGTTTGAAAAAGGCCTGCTCGGTCATTCCGATGCCGATGCCCTGCTGCACGCCGTTACCGATGCGCTGCTGGGCGCGGCGGCTTTGGGCGACATCGGCAAGCTGTTCCCCGATACGGCGGCGGAAAACAAAGATGCCGACAGCCGCGTTTTGCTGCGCGAAGCATACCGCGCGGTACAAGCCGCCGGTTGGCAGGCGGTCAATGTGGACAGCACCGTTATCGCGCAACAGCCGAAGCTGCGCCCGTATATTGATGCGATGCGTGCCAACATTGCCGCCGATTTGGGTTTGCCGCTCGATGCGGTAAACATCAAAGGCAAAACCAATGAAAAACTCGGCTATCTCGGCCGTATGGAAGCCATTGAAGCACAAGCGGTAGTGCTGCTGGCAAAGGCAGACGTATGACCACTGCAAAAATGCCTGCCCTGTTTGTCGGCCACGGCAATCCGATGAATGCGCTCGATGCAGGCAATCTCTACAACACCGGTTTCCGCGAAACCAGCGCCGGCTTTGCCAAACCGAAATGGATTCTGTGCATTTCCGCGCATTGGTACAGCTCGCGCCTGCAAGTTACCGGCGCAGCACAGCCGCCGATGATTTATGATTTCCACGGCTTTCCCGAAGCATTGAGCCAAGTGCAATATCCCGCACCGGGCAGCCCCGAAGCAGCCGAAACCGTGCGCCGCCTGCTTGCCCCTGCCGATGCAGCCGTCAATCCGAGCCGCGGCTTCGACCACGGCGCTTGGGCGGTTTTGAAACATCTGTATCCCGAAGCCGATATTCCCGTGATCCAACTGAGCCTGCAACGCAGCCTGAGCGCGCGCGAACATTTCGAGCTGGCCAAAAAACTGCGGCCGCTGCGCGAAGAAGGCGTTTTGATTTTAGGCAGCGGCGACATCGTACACAATCTGCGTGCCGTCAGCTTTGCCCATATCGACCAAATCGGCGCCGGCTACGATTGGGCCTACCGCTTCCGCGATGCTGTCAACCGCGCCATTGAAACAGGCGACAGCGAAGCGCTGATTGATTTTGAACGCTTCGGCGAAGATGCCCGCCTTTCCGTGCCTACGCCCGAACATTATCTGCCGCTGCTGTATGTGATGGCGCAATACGAACAAGGCGAAGCCGTCCGGCTGTTCAACGACGTACTGGTCGGCGGTTCGGTCAGTATGACTTCGGTACAAATCGGCTGAAACCCGTATTTTCAGACGGCCTTTCCCGCAACCAAGGCCGTCTGAAAACGCACAACACGCCGCCCCAATCCCAATGCAAAACGGCTATAATGCCGCCCATTCCCTTCCCATCTCCAAAGGACAAAAAATGGCTTCCCAAGACGATTTGAAACGCATTGCCGCACAAAAAGCAGTGGATTTCGTACCCGAAAACGAATACATCGGCATCGGCACCGGTTCGACAGTCAAACACTTTATCGAAGCGCTGGCCGCTTCCGGCAAAAAAATCAAAGGCGCAGTCAGCACCTCGAAAAGCACTTCCGAACTGCTCGCACTGCACAATATTCCCGAAATCACCCTGCGCGATGTCGTACGCTTGGTCGTGTATATCGACGGCGCAGACGAAATCAACCACAGCCTGCAAATGATTAAAGGCGGCGGCGCGGCACTGTTGGGCGAAAAAATCGTTGCCAGCGCGTCCGATTCCTTCGTCTGCATTGCCGACGAAAGCAAATACGTTGCCCGTTTGGGCAAATTTCCGCTGCCGGTAGAAGTCATTCCGTCTGCCCGTTCGCTGGTCGCACGCCAACTGCTGAAACTCGGCGGCGAACCGGAGCTTCGCATCGGCTGCACCACCGACAACGGCAATGAAATCCTCGATGTCAAAGGCTTGGATTTGGCGCAACCGCTGACAATGGAAGACCAAATCAACCAAATCGTCGGCGTAGTAGAAAACGGCGTATTCGCCCGTTATGCCGCCGATGTACTGATTTTGGGCAAAGCCGAAGGCGCGGAAGTTATCCGTATCCGTTAAG
>JAUNKU010000075.1 GCA_030532645.1 Neisseria sp.
CCGGAAAATCAGTGCATTACCTGCGCCAAGAATTGTTTTGCGCGTTCGGTTTTCGGATTATTGAAGAATGATTCGGGCGTGGTATCTTCTACGATTTGGCCGTGATCGACAAACACAATGCGGTCGGCCACTTCGCGGGCAAAGCCCATTTCGTGGGTAACGCACATCATCGTCATACCGCTTTGCGCCAAATCTTTCATCACTTTCAGCACTTCACCGACCATTTCCGGATCAAGCGCAGAAGTAGGTTCGTCAAACAACATCACGCGCGGTTCCATTGCCAGACCGCGGGCAATGGCAACACGCTGCTGCTGGCCGCCGGAAAGTTCGCCCGGCAAGGCATCTTTTTTGTTCAGCAGACCAACGCGCTCCAACAGCTCCAAGGCTTTCTTCTCAGCCTGCTCGCGGCTTTGTTTTTTCACCTGCATCGGCGACAAAATAATGTTTTCCAGCACGCTCAAATGCGGATAAAGATTGAAATGCTGGAACACAAAGCCTACTTCGGTACGCACTTTGTTCAAATCGGTTTTCGGGTCGGCCACGTTCACGCCGTCCACCCAGATTTCGCCGCCTTGAATGCTTTCAAGCTGGTTTACCGCGCGGATCAAAGTGGATTTGCCGCTGCCCGACGGGCCGCACACTACTACCACTTCGCCTTGTTTCACATCCAAATCGGCGTTGTTGATAACGTGCAAATCGCCGAAATGTTTGTTTACATTTTTCAGGCTCAAAACTACTTTGTCTTCAATATGTTTGCTCATTTTATGCTTTCGTTTGTTCTTTTTTCTGCTGCACAGAAGCCACGCTTGCGCTTCGTTTCAATTTGATTGAAGCTGTGTTTTCAGACGGCCTTACCGACCAAATAATTGCTCAATTCCACATATTTTTCCGCTGCAATTTCTTCGGCACGCTGCTGCGGGGCGATGCCGACGGCGGCCAAATCATTGTCATCGGCGATGTCTTTTAAATTATTGCGGATGGTTTTGCGACGTTGGTGGAACGCGGCTTTAACCAGCTTGGCAAAATGCTCGAAATCGTGCGCTTCGCCGATGCGGTGTTTCACCGGAATCATCCGCACCACGGCAGAATCGACTTTCGGCGCGGGATCGAACGATTCGGGCGGTACGTCAATCAGCGATTCCATCTCAAAAAAGTATTGCAGCATCACGCCCAAGCGGCCGTAATCGTTGCTTTTCGGCTCGGCCACCATACGCTCGACCACTTCTTTTTGCAGCATAAAGTGCATATCGATGACTTCGTCCGCCACTTCCGCCAGCTTGAACAGCAGCGGCGTGGAAATATTGTACGGCAGGTTGCCGACAATTTTTTTCATCCCCGGCACCGAGGCAAAATCGAATTGCAAAACATCGCCTTCGTGAATCACCAATTTATCGGCAAACGGCAGCGTTTTCAAACGCTTCACAATATCGCGGTCGATTTCGCATACGTGCAGACGGTCGAGTTTTTTTGCCAGCGGTTCGGTAATCGCCGCCAAACCGGGGCCGATTTCGATAACGGTATCGGCAGGCTGCGGCCGCACGGCGTTAACGATGTCGGCAATGATGCGCGTGTCCTGCAAAAAATTCTGCCCGAAGCGTTTTCGGGCTTTATGCTCTTTCATAAGGTTCCGGCCAATTTTTCCAAGCGCGGTATTATAGCCGAAAAGCCTTGTTTACGCAGCAGAGATTGTGCAGAAAAACGGTTTTTCAAGCGGCTTCTGATGCGCTTTTCAGACGGCCTTTTGCCGTTAAAACACCCAACGCAGAGTCGCCAGCAATGCGCCGTAACGCAGTATTTTGCCGGCCGCCAAAGCTGCCGTACTCGGCCAAAACGGCAGTTTCAAACTGCCGGCGGCCAAGCAAAGGGCATCTCCGGCAAGCGGCACCCAAGCCAGCAGCAAAGTCCAAACGCCCCAACGCGCCAAATACGCGGCCGCCTTTTCGCTGATTTTGTGCCGCAGCGGAAACAGCCGCCCCATCGCATAAGTCAGCACGCTGCCGACCGTATTGGCCGTGCTTGCACTTATCCACAACGCCCAGTCGTATTGCGGATAAGCGGCCGCCAAAGCCAGAAAAGCCGCCTCGGACGTTCCCGGCAAAACGGTTGCCGAAGTAAAAGCGGAAAAAGCCATTGCGGCCAGTTGCCAGAAAAAATCCATTTTTCAGACGGCTCGAATATGTTAAAACGGCGATTTTAACCGAAGAATACTGAATATGAACGCTCACACCCTTTATCTTGCCTCCGGCAGCCCGCGCCGCCGCGAAATCTTGGAACATCTGGGCTACACGGTGCTGCGCCTGAGTGCGGACATCGATGAAACGCCGCATTCTGGCGAAACCGCCGATGATTATGTCTTGCGGATGGCGGTGGAAAAAAATCAGGCCGCACAAACGAAATGGGCGGCGGAACACGAAAACGCCCCAGCGTTTCCTTTGCTGACCGCCGACACCACCGTTGCCCTCAACCGCCAAATCCTCGGCAAACCGGAAAATGAGGCGCACGCCGCCGAAATGTTGCGCGCCCTGTCCGGCAGCACACACCAAGTGCTGACCGCCGTTTGCGTTTCTTTTCAAGGACAAATGCATTTTGCGGTGCAAACCAGCGATGTTCAGTTTGCCGAACTGAGCGAAGCCGAAATCGCCGCCTATATCCGCTCGGGCGAGCCGATGGACAAAGCCGGTGCTTACGGCATTCAAAGCACGGCAGGCGTGTTTATCCGCCATTTGTCGGGCAGCTTTACCGGCGTAATGGGTTTGCCGGTACACGAAACCTGCGGATTGTTGGCACGTTGCGGCTGCCCGACACCGCCATTTGCCTAAAATTTAAGCAGTACATTTTTCAGACGGCCTGACATCTATCAGAACAAGCTCTTAGCTGATTTATCCACAACTTTTATCCAAACAATACACGGGATTTTTCACGAGGCTTTGGGATTTTCCCCAAAGGCCGTCTGAACGCGCCATTTCAACAAAGTTAAAGCAAGCCGAAAGCTGGTTTATTTATCGGGAAAGCCGGTATTGCCCCAAATAATGCCGACATCTTGCAGTCAAACCGCTGAAACCGTTTTAACTTTATTGAAGCTGCATTTTCAGACGGCCTTTTGCCTAAATTTTAGGCAGCAAATTTTTCAGAAATATTTTCTTTTGCCAATTCAAACTTCTAAGCAATTTATCCACAAAACTTCCGCAATCCATTCCCAAGCCGCCCACATCTTTTTTCCCTGCCGCTGCGGATTATCCCCGCAAGGCCGTCTGAAAAAACGGCTGTCCGCAAATCAGAATACCGAGCAATGAAAGTGCGCGCGGCCGGGCAAAAAACGCATCTTTTGCCTTCCGTCAAACCGCGAAACACTGACAAGCCCCGAGCGGATACGGTATCATTGCCGTTTTAAGTGCACAGTCTTTTTCGCCCTGCCCGCCAGCCGCCGTCAGCGCAAAAAAGATTGAAAATACAAGGTTGGAACTATGTTAGCCGGAATTCCTCTGCCGAAAGACACCGTCCGTCCGCCGGAAACGGTGTTGGTCAACATTACGCCGCAGGAAACGCGCGTGGCGATGTTGGAAGAAAACAATATTTGCGAGCTGCACATCGAGCGTAACAGCGGCCACGGTTTGGTAGGTAATATCTATTTGGGCGTAGTGCGCCGCGTACTGCCCGGAATGCAGAGCGCGTTTATCGACATCGGTTTGGAGCGCGCGGCGTTTCTGCACATTGTGGATATTTTGGAGCAGCGGCAGAATCCCGATGCGGCGCAGCGTATCGAACATATGCTGTTCGAAGGGCAAACCGTGCTGGTTCAGGTGATCAAAGACCCGATCAACAGCAAAGGCGCGCGCCTTTCTACGCAAATTTCGCTGGCCGGACGTTTCCTTGTCCACCTGCCGCAAGACGAGCATATCGGCATTTCGCAACGCATCGAAGACGAAGACGAACGCAACAGCCTGCGCGAACGTTTGAACAATCTGCTGCCGGCCGAAGCCGGACACGGCTACATTATCCGTACCAGCGCGGAAACGGCCACCGATGCGGAATTGCAGGCGGATATCGATTATCTGACCAAAGTTTGGGCGAATATCCAGCATTTGGCGAAAACCCGTCCGCCGGAAACGCTGCTGTACCACGATTTGCCGCTTTCTTTGCGCGTGCTGCGTGATATGTTCAGCGACAATACGCGCGAAATTTTGGTGGACTCCAAAGAAAACTTCCTGAAAATGCAGGAATTTGCCGCGCAATACGTGCAAGGCGCGGTGGACAAAATCAAGCTGTTCACCGGCGAGCGGCCGCTGTTTGAAACACACAATGCCGAGCGCGAAATCAGCCGTGCCCTGCAACCGCGCGTCAATCTCAATTTCGGCAGCTATCTGATTATCGAAGCCACCGAAGCGATGACCACGATTGACGTCAATACCGGCGGCTTTGTCGGCGCGCGCAATTTCGACGAAACCATTTTCAAAACCAATCTGGAAGCCTGCCACGCCATCGCGCGCGAGCTGCGGCTGCGCAATCTCGGCGGCATCATCATCATCGACTTCATCGATATGGCCGATGAAAACCACCGCGAAGCCGTGTTGCAGGAATTGGCCAAAGCGCTGAGCTTCGACCGCACGCGCGTTACCCTGAACGGCTTTACCAGCCTCGGTTTGGTGGAACTGACGCGCAAACGCACGCGCGAAAACCTCAGCCATATTCTTTGCGAACCCTGCCCGGCCTGCCAAGGACGCGGCCAGATGAAAACGCCGCAAACCGTGTGCTACGAAATCCAGCGCGAAATCGTGCGCGAAAGCCGCCGTTTTGATGTACGCCAATTCCGCATTCTCGCTTCACCCGATGTGATTGATTTGTTTTTGGACGAAGAATCGCAGTCGCTGGCAATGCTGATTGATTTCATCGGCAAACCGATTTCGCTGGCGGTGGAAAACAGTTATACACAAGAGCAATATGATGTAGTGATTATGTAACATCATTTTTCAGACGGCCTTCTGCCGCAGAGGCCGTCTGAACATACAAAAAACAAGGAGAACACAATGAACGAGCACACGCCCGACATCTGGCAGACCATCCGTCAGGAAACCGAAGCCGCCGCACGCAACGAGCCGATGCTGGCCAGCTTTCTGCATATGACCGTATTGCGCCACGAAACACTGGCGCACGTTCTCGCCTTTCATCTGTCCAGCAAACTCGCCAGCCCGAGTATGGACGCGCGCGTACTGTACGAATTGTTTCTGCACGCTTTGGAAACCGACGAAAGCATTGTGTCCGCCACGCTCTCCGACATCGCCGCCTGCTACGAGCGCGATCCGGCCTGTGACGAATACTGCCTGCCGCTCTTATATTTCAAAGGCTTCCACGCCATTCAGGCGCACCGCATCAACCATTGCCTGTGGACGGAAGGCCGCAAAACGCTGGCCTATTTCCTGCAAAACCGCGCCTCCGAAGTGTTCGGCGTAGATATCCATCCGGCCGCCCGTTTCGGCCGCGGCATTATGTTTGACCACGGCACGGGCATCGTTATCGGCGAAACCGCCGTTTTGGGCAATGATATTTCCATTTTGCACGGCGTAACGCTCGGCGGCTCGGGCAAAGAATCCGGCGACCGCCATCCGAAAATCGGCGACGGCGTGATGATTGGTGCCAACGCCTCGATTTTGGGCAACATCCGCGTGAACGAATGCGCCAAAATCGGCGCAGGCAGCGTGGTGGTCAGCGATGTGCCTGCATTCACAACCGTTGTCGGCGTACCGGCACGCGCAACGGGCAACAAATCCCAAGCGAAACCGTCTGCCGAAATGGATCAATGCCTGCCGGTGGAAACCGATTTTTATATTTGATTGCCGCATATCAAGGCCGTCTGAAAAACGCTGTTTTCAGACGGCCTTTTCATCAGGAAATAAAATCCGTCCGCACGCCCTTTGGAAAAACTGCCGACCGCCTCTTTCTCCGCCATCAGGCACAAATCAAATCCTCTTTCCTTCTCCGCAAAAAATCTGCCGTTTTTTTTCGCAATCCCTGCCGCAGAGCCGCTGTTTTAACGTTAAAATATACCGTTTTCCAAAACCACCGGCGCAAGCAACGCCTTTACCGCGCCGCCAAGCTTTTCAGACGGCTTTCCGATACGCTGAGGCCGTCTGAAAACTGCCCGTGAACGCAATCACGCCAACTACACACAAGAAAAATATTATGCATTTCTCGCTCGCACCTGTCGTTATGGTTTTAATGGTGGCGGTTATCGCCGTCATCGTCTGCCGCCGTCTGAACATTTCCCCGATGCTCGGCTATCTGCTGGTCGGCTTTATCGCCGGCCCCGGTATGCTGCGCTGGATTCATCATTCTCCTGCCACCGAATTTCTCGGCGAAATCGGCATCGTGTTTCTGATGTTCAGCATCGGTTTGGAATTTTCGCTCGCCAAACTCAAAGCAATGCGCTATTTGGTGTTCGGCTTGGGCGGCGCGCAAATCCTGCTGACTTTGGGCGCGGCCTTAATCGGGCTGATGTTTTGGTACGGCGCACCGTTTAACGGCGCATTTGCGGTTGCCGCCGCACTGGCGATGTCGTCCACCGCCATTATCAGCCGCATAATGTCGGAAAAAGCGGAGCTGGGGCAGACGCACGGCCAAATGGCAATGGGCGTATTGCTGATGCAGGATATTGCGGTTGTGCCGCTGATGATTTTGCTGCCGGCATTTGCCGGCGGCAGCGAAGACGGCTTGTGGACAGCTTTGGGCTTTGCAATGCTGAAAATGGTGCTGACGCTGGGCTTACTGTTTGTTGCCGGCAGCCGCCTGATGTCGCCGTGGTTCCGCTTGGTAGCACGCGCCAAATCGTCCGAACTGTTTATGATTAACGTATTGCTGGTCACACTCGGCGTAGCCTACATTACCGAGCTGCAAGGTTTGTCGATGGCATTGGGGGCGTTCGTAGCCGGTATGCTGCTTTCCGAAACGGCATACCGTTTCCAAGTGGAAGACGACATCCGTCCGTTCCGCGATATTCTTCTGGGCTTTTTCTTCATCACGGTCGGTATGAAAGTCAATATCGCCGCACTGGTAGCCAACTGGCAGGCCGTGCTGGCGCTGCTGGCGGTACTTATTCCGCTGAAAGCCCTGATTGTGTTCGCCATTGCCAAAAAAATGCGCTACGCCACGCAAGAAAGCCTGAAAAGTGCGCTCTATCTGGCGCAAGGCGGCGAATTCGGCTTTGTAATGCTGGCCATTTCGGCAAAATTGTCGCTGATTGACGGCAACTTGGAGCAAGCCGCCATTGCCGCCATTCTGATTTCAATGGTCATTGCACCGTTTATCATCAACGGCAGTGATGCAATTATCAAAAAACTGGTCAAATCCGACTGGGAAAAACAATCGCTCGATTTGCACAGTATGCTGGTGGAAAGTATGAGCAAATCCGAACATATCCTGATTATCGGCTACGGCCGCGGCGGCCAAAGCATCGGCCGCATTCTGGCACAGGAAGACATTCCGTATTACGCGCTGGACTTGGATGCCGAACGGGTCGGCGTTGCGCGTACCGCCGGCGAGCCGGTGGCATTCGGTGATGCCAAACGCAAAGAAGTTTTGCAGGCCGCCGGATTGGAACGCGCCAAAGCCGTGGTCATTACGCTGAACAACGAACACGAAGCGCAACACGTGCTCGACAATATTATGCACTTAACGCCGAGTATGCCCGTACATCTGCGCGTTACCCAAGACGACCATATCGATACTTTCCTGAATATGGGCGCGGAAGAAGTGGTATCCGATACCAAAGAAACCGCGCTGGCACTGGCCGGCTTCGCCTTAGTCAGCAGCGGCCTGCCCGTGCAGCGCGCCCACCAAGTGTTGGCGGACGTGCGTCGCAGCCGCTACCGCGTACTGGAAGGCCTGATTTCCGGCAGCGATGACGATGAAAACTTTTTCGACAGCGGCAACAGCGTATTCCGCTACGCCTTTACCCTGCCCGAAGAAGCCTACTGCATCGGCAAGAAAATCTCTGATTTGCCGCTGGCCGAAAACGAAGTCAATCTCTTTGCCGTACGCCGCCATACCAGCCAAATCCGCAACTGCCACCCTGATTTTGCACTCGGCGCAGGAGACATTCTGATTATCCTCGGCAAAAAAGAGAAAATAATTTCTTTTGAAAACTGGTGCTTGCAAGGAGAAGCTTAAAGCACGCGCAAACAGTTCTTGCCATTCAAGTCGTTTTCTGTTTTAATCACGTCTTCGCTGAAATGAACGGGTGATTAGCTCAGTTGGTAGAGCGTCTGCCTTACAAGCAGAATGTCGGCG
>JAUNKU010000076.1:0-6829 GCA_030532645.1 Neisseria sp.
CTGAGCTGCTTCACAGGAGCAGCTGTAATGTAGAAGGCCGTCTGAAAATAAGGGCGGTTACGGTACGCGATACGGCAAACAGACTGGCCGTCTCCGCTTCGTCAAAGCCTTTGTTTTCAGACGGCCTTTGCTTGACCGTTTCCCATAAAAAAAACGCCTGCACTTATTATTGGGTGCAGGCGTTTGTTGCTGTTTTATCAATCTTTCAATGCGTGTCCGGCTTGTTCGTCCGCGTGGTAGCTGGAACGGACCATTGCGCCGATGGCAGCATTGGTAAAGCCCATTTCATAAGCTTCTTTTTCAAATTGCTTGAACATTTCAGGCGTAACGTAGCGCAGTACCGGCAAATGGCCGTCTGACGGTTGCAGGTATTGGCCGACGGTAATCATTTCGATGTTGTGCTCGCGCATATCGCGCATAATTTCGAGTACTTCGTCGTCGGTTTCGCCCAAGCCTACCATAATGCCGGATTTGGTCGGGATATGCGGCATCATTTCTTTATAACGGCGCAAAAGTTCCAGCGAATGTTTGTAATCCGAACCCGGGCGAGCCTGTTTGTAGAGGCGAGGATGGGTTTCCAGATTGTGGTTCATTACATCGGGCGGATTTTTCGCCAGAATTTCCAAAGCAATATCCAAGCGGCCGCGGAAGTCGGGCACAAGGATTTCGATTTTGGTTTGCGGACTGCGTTCGCGGATGGCATTGATGCAGTCGGCAAAATGCTGTGCGCCACCGTCGCGCAAATCATCGCGGTCAACGGAGGTAATTACCACATAGCGCAGTTTCATCGCGGCTACGGATTCGGCAAGGTTTTTCGGCTCTTCCGGATCGAGCGGGTTCGGGCGGCCGTGGCCGACATCGCAGAACGGGCAGCGGCGCGTACAAATGTCGCCCATAATCATAAAGGTAGCAGTGCCTTTGCTGAAACATTCGCCGATATTCGGGCAGGAAGCCTCTTCGCAAACGGTGTGCATTTTTTGTTCACGCAGAATGTTTTTGATTTCAAAAAACTTATTGCCGCTCGGAATTTTGGCGCGAATCCAAGACGGTTTGCGCAATTTTTCTTCCAGCGGCACCACTTTAATCGGAATCCGCGCGGTTTTGGCCGCGCCTTTGTGTTTCACGCCTTGGGCATTGTCTAATTTGTTGCTGTTTTCGGTAGTCATTGACGTTCCTTTGAGGCCGTCTGAAAAACGGGGACGGCGGGAGTTTTGGATAAGGCCGCTACATTGAGCTTGAAAAATCCCTTGTTTTCAGACGGCCCGTACTCAGTTTTATAAACTTTTTTATAAACCTTTGCGCATAATCCGTTGTCCCAAACGGGCGGAAATGCGGTTGATCCAATACAGCCATTTGGTTTTGCCGCCGAGGATTTCGTAGCGGTTGCCGGTAAAGGCGCGCCAGAATTCGGCGGCCAGTTCGTCGGGGCTGATTTTCAGTTTGCTGTATCCCTTGCCCTGCGACATCGGCGTCGCAACCATCGGCGGCAGCAGCTCGAATACGCGCACGGGAGTGTTTTCAGTTTGCCAGCGCAACACTTGCGAGAAGCTGTGCAGCGCGGCTTTGGTGGTGCAGTAAATCGCGCAGGTTTCTTTCGGCACGATGGCCAAGCCGGAGGATACGTTTACAACCGCTGCTTCGGGTTTGCCAAACAAAACCGGCAGAAAAGCGCGGGTCAGCAGCACGGGCGCAGAAAGATTGATGTCGATTTCCTGCACGATTTCGCTGTTTTCCTGTTCGATAAACGGCTTGGTAAACTGAATACCGGCGTTGTTGACCAACACGCTGACATCAGGAAAATCCTGCACCAAACGTTCGCGGTCTGCGGCCTGAGAAATATCAGCTACGGCGGTGCGGCAGCCGTTCAGTTTTGCGGCGGCTTCGGCCAACATTTCGGCACGGCGGCCGACCAGAATAATGTTGTTGCCGGCAGCGTGGAACTGTTTGGCCAGTGCAAAGCCGATGCCGGTTGCGCCGCCGGTAATCAATACAGTGTGCCCGTTCGGGGTCATAAGCGGTTTCTCTTTATTGGGACGGCAAAGGCCGTCTGAAAAAGTCGTTGGGGGCTGAAAGGCGTATCCCCGATATGCTGTAAGGTTTAACCGAGGAAAATACTCGGGTCAAGACCGAGTATGACGTGCTTTTATTTGCTTTGGGTCGGCTTGACGGTAGAAAGCTTTAAAGCCGGAAAATCAAGCCAAGGCCTTTTGCAAATGTGCGGTCAATTCGTCGGCCACTTCGTCCAAGGCAGGCGGCGTGTCCAGCAAGTCGGCCATCTGCACCATTTCCAAACCGGCATAACCGCACGGGTTGATTTGCCGGAACGGCGTTAAATCCATATCCACATTCAGCGCAAGACCGTGATAGACCGAGCCGTTTTTAATCCGCAGGCCGAGCGAGGCGATTTTGCGGCCGCCGACATACACGCCGGGGCGTGCCGGATCGGCTTCGGCGGCAATGCTGTATTCGGCCAAAGTGGCGATAATGCTGTTTTCCAGTGCCGACACAATGGTGCGTACGCTCTGCTTGCGGCGTTTGAAATCGATTAAGGTGTAAACAACCAGCTGGCCGGGGCCGTGATAAGTAATCTGGCCGCCGCGGTCGATTTGCACCACCGGAATTTCGCCGTCAAACAGCAGATGCTCCGGCTTGCCTGCCAAGCCTTGCGTGAATACCGGCGGATGTTCCACCACCCACAATTCGTCTTCTGTATCGGCGGTGCGCGTATCGTTGAAGTGTTTCATTGCCTCAAAAACCGGCGCGTATTCCGCCAAACCGAGCCGCACGGTTTTCATTACAGCACCACTTTCACCAGCGGATGCGCGGTCAGCGCACGGTAGATATTATCGAGCTGTTCTTTGTCGCTCACATACACATTGGCGGTTGCGCCCAAATAATTGCCTTTGCTGCTCGGGCGTACGCTGATGTCGCAAGCGTGGGTTTCCGGAATCTGGCTGCGGATGGTTTCCAGCATTTTGCTTTCAAAATCGGGATCTTGCACGCCCATTACTTTCAACGGGAAAGTGCAGGGAAATTCAACCAAAGTTTCAGGAGTTTGCGGCGCATTTTGTTGTTCGGACATTTATTTTCTCTCTTTTATATTCGTTTTCAGACGGCCTTGCAGATATAGCCGTCTGCAAAAATTGCAAGGGCGTTATTCTAGCGGAAACAGCGCGGCTCGGCAGGCTTTATTTCGCACTTTACCCAATTTTTAAAGACGGCTGCATTTTTTCCGGTTTGCAGGGCGTGTTTTTCAGACTTGCAAAAGGAAGTGGAAGGCCGTCTGAAAAACGCCGATAACTTGAACCGCCGCGAAACGGCTGCGCTGCTGGCCGAAATCGACAAGCTGGTTGATGCGTATTACTGGCAGATGGCAGAGACCGTGCAAACCGTGCAGCCGCAAATCGCCGATGATGAAAGCGAATGGCTGACGGCGTGGTTTTTGACGGCGGCACTGTTGATGCCGTCTGAAAACGGGCGAAGCGGTTTTCCGCGAAGCAAAAACGGCAAGCATACGGCTTTGAGCCGCGAACAGACTGTATCGGCAGCCAAACGCGCGGCACAGCGGCTGACAGTAGGCGGTTTGACGGTTGCCGAAGCAATGGCGGCTCAGGCGCAGAGTTTGAAAACCAAATTGAAGCAGGCGGTACGCACAGCGGCATTCGAGCCGTTTTCAGACGGCCTTGTTTCAGACGTTGCCG
Organism: Neisseria sp.; assembly: GCA_030532645.1. GTDB lineage: Bacteria > Pseudomonadota > Gammaproteobacteria > Burkholderiales > Neisseriaceae > Neisseria. The sequence continues at coordinate 3,702 of JAUNKU010000076.1, forward strand.
ATGCTTTTAAGCGCAAGGCGCAGGATTTGGCGGCGTTTTCACAAACTTGGATCGGCAGTTTGGCCAATCAGCTGCATTTCGCGGCAGGCAAAGCCAATCCGTGGGTCAAGGGCTGGCGGCATTTGTCGGTCTTGGACGGCAAAACCAGCAGTGTATGCCTGAACCGGCACGGCAAAATGTGGCGCAAAAACGGCGAACCGCTGGGGCATGATTTGCCCTTCAAACTGCCGCCGGTGCATATCAACTGCCGCTCGCGCTTGGTGTATGTGTTCGATACAGACGCGCCGTTTGACGGCATTTCGGGCGAAGACTGGGTAAAACGGCGCAGTTTGAGCCAGTTGCAGGAACAGTTCGGCAAGGGCGTAGGGCAGATGCTGTATGACGGCGAAATCAGCCTGAGCGATGCGGTCAAGTCGGGCGGTTTGCAGACGATGACGTTGCAGGAGTTGCAGCGCAAATATCCGAAAGGCTGGGCGGCCGCCAAACAACGTCAACCGATGACGAAGCAAGCTCTGAATGCGAAGCTGGCAGAAACCGCGCAGGCGGCTGTTGTCCGCAAGTGGATGAATGAAGATTTGTACCGCCGAACGGCAGGCGAATTGGAAAATCCGCGCATTAAAAAGCTGGTTAAAGAGTACGGCCTGACGCAGCCCGAAGCGGTAGCGTTGCGGCACTATACTGAAACCGGTTACAAGGATTTGAATGCGTATCTGCGCGGCTTGATGCCGTCTGAAAACTTCGATGAAGCGGCGGCGGTGTTGAATGAGGCATTGGGCAAACTGCCTGATTATCGGGGCGTAGTGGTACGGCGTGATAATCTGCCGGTTGCTGAATTGGCTAAACACAAGCTGGGGGAAGTGGTAGAATATCCATCGTTTACCAGCGCGACGTTTGGCAATAAAGATGTGCTTATCAGCGATGATGCGCCGCACAGGTTGAAAATTCATTCAAAATACGCAAAGCGGATTGACTGGATTAGTAAGTACCCGAAAGAGAATGAAGTATTGTTCGCTGCTCCGACACGGTTTATCGTGAAAGATAATCCGAGTTGGGAAGAAGAAACGGGGCTTGTACATATCATTTTGAAGGAAGAATGATGAGCCTTTTGGATTTGCCTTTGGAAAAGCAGAAAGCGTTTGCTGCGAAATACGGTATGAGCCTTGAAGAATGGCAGGCAGAGGAGTGTGAAAGTGACCGATTGCTTGCCGCCCACAAAATCACAGGCTATTTTGACGAAGAAACCAGTAAGCGTTTTCAGGAGAAAATGCTTTCGGGAACACCGACAGGCAATTAAAGCTATTGAGGCCGTCTGAAAAACTCAGACGGCTTTTTTGTTGCCCGTTGTTTGGAAAAACAGGGCGTTTTGCGGCGGAAGCCGCTTTTTTTACGGAGTATGAACGATGAAATTGAAGTTGGATGAAAACGGCTATGCAGTGGTGCAGGACGGCAAACCGGTATTCAGTAGGAATGCTGTACGGGCAGAGCAAACGTTTCTGTATAAATAATCGGCGGATTGTACAAAATGCGCTTGAAAATCAGCCGAGGCAGCCCAATGTTGCGCCCAATCCAAGAGGAAGGAAGAAAATAATGTCAGCAGACAATCAAACAGAAGAAATCAAAGGCCTGCCGCTTCTGCCTTTGCGCGATGTGGTGGTGTATCCCAATATGGTGCTGCCGCTGTTTGTCGGCCGCGAAAAATCCGTAGCAGCGTTGGATGCGGCGGTGGAAAACGATGAACCGGTGTTTTTGCTGGCGCAGAAAAATGCCAACGAAGAAGAGCCGCGTGCGGACGGAATGTATCAAATCGGTACGGTGGCGAATATTCTGCAAGTATTGAAACTGCCGGACGGTACGGTAAAAGTGCTGGCCGAAGGTGTTCAACGCGCCCGTGCCTTGTTGGTGGAAGACAACGGCAGCTATTTCTTTGCACACATTGAAATCATTGCCGAAGAAGAGCAGGAAAACGCGGCTGTAAAAGCTTTGCGCCGCGCTTTGCTGGAACAGTTCGAGCAGTTTGCCAAGCTGAATAAAAAAATTCCGGCCGAAGTGCTTAATACCATTATGCACTTGGAGGAAAACCACCGTTTGGCCGACACCATTGCCGCGCATTTGCAGTTGAAGCTGGAAATGCGCCAAGCAGTGTTGGAGAAAACCGATGTGGCCGAGCGTATGGAATTTCTGCTGGGCCAGCTGGAATCCGAGCTGGACATTCTGCAAGTGGAAAAACGTATCCGCGGCCGCGTGAAGCGTCAAATGGAAAAATCGCAACGCGAGTATTACCTCAACGAGCAGGTAAAAGCCATTCAGAAAGAGCTGGGCGAGGAAGACGAGCGCGGCGAAATCGATGCGCTGGAAGGCAAAATCAAGGCGGCGGGTATGAGTGCGGAAGCGGAAGAAAAAGCGCTTTCCGAGCTGAAAAAACTGAAAATGATGCCGCCGATGTCGGCCGAATCTACGGTTGTCCGCAATTATATCGATACCTTGCTGGAACTGCCGTGGAAGAAGAAAACCCGTGTTATCAAAGACATTGCCAAAGCTGATTTGGTGCTCAATGCCGACCATTACGGTTTGGAAAAAGTAAAAGAGCGGATTTTGGAATATTTGGCGGTGCAAAAGCGTACCGACAAGCTGAAAGGCCCGATTCTGTGCTTGGTCGGCCCGCCGGGCGTGGGTAAAACCTCTTTGGGTGAATCGATTGCCAAAGCCACCGGCCGCAAATATGTGCGTATGGCTTTGGGCGGCGTGAAAGACGAAAGCGAAATCCGCGGCCACCGCCGTACTTATATCGGCTCGATGCCCGGCAAAATTATGCAGAGTATGATTAAAGCCGGTGTGAAAAATCCGCTGTTTTTGTTGGACGAAATCGACAAATTGGGCAACGATTTCCGCGGCGATCCGGCTTCTGCACTGCTGGAAGTGCTTGATCCCGAGCAAAACGGCGCGTTTGCCGATCATTTTGTCGAAGTGGACTACGATTTGAGCGATGTAATGTTTATCGCTACGTCCAACAGCCTGAACATTCCGCCTGCATTGCTCGACCGTATGGAAATCATCCGCTTGTCGGGTTATACCGAAGACGAAAAAGTCAGCATTGCGATGCAGTATCTCGTGCCGAAGCAGATGAAGCG
>JAUNKU010000076.1:6929-8218 GCA_030532645.1 Neisseria sp.
CAAGTAACCGGTTTGGCGTGGACGGAAGTCGGCGGCGAACTTTTGACCGTAGAAGCCGTATCGCTGAAAGGCAAGGGCAATATCGTACGCACCGGCAAATTGGGCGATGTAATGCTTGAATCCATTACCGCCGCTTGGAGCGTAGTGCGTTCGCGTTCCGACCAGCTCGGAATTGCGCCGGATTTCTACGAGAAAACCGATATGCATATCCACGTTCCGGAAGGTGCGACACCGAAGGATGGCCCGAGCGCCGGTATTGCGATGACTTTGGCGATGGTATCGGCGCTGACCGGCATTCCTGTGCGTGCCGATGTGGCGATGACCGGCGAAATTACCTTGCGCGGCGAAGTGCTGCCGATCGGCGGTTTGAAAGAAAAACTGCTGGCGGCTTTGCGCGGCGGCATCAAGCACGTAATGATTCCGCACGGCAATGTGAAGGATTTGGAAGAAATTCCTGCCAACGTGAAGGAAGGCCTGCAAATCCACGCTGTGAAATGGATAGACGAAGTACTGGCTTTGGGTTTGGAGCGCCAGCCCGAACAGCTGATGCCGTCTGAAAACGGCTTGGTAAGCGCAGCGGCGGAAAATGCGGCAAAGTCAAGCGCAAAGGTACGTAAACACTGATTTTCATCAAACCAGTGTTGCAAAAGGCACGGATATCGGCCAAAAGCCCGATAAACCGTGCCTTTTGCTTGACGGCGCAAATTGCCCTTGCTATAAAGGCGGCATTGTATTTTTGACCGGCCTGCACAGCTTGTGCAGGCCATTAAATAACTCTTCAAATAACAGAAAGGGACTTCGATGAACAAGTCTGAACTGATCGATGCAATTTCACAAGAAGCCGATATTTCCAAAGCCGCTGCCGGTAAAGCACTGGACGGTTTGATTGATGCAGTAACCAAAGCCCTGAAAGCAGGCGATACAGTAACTTTGGTAGGTTTCGGTACTTTCTACGTTGGCGAACGCGCAGAACGTCAAGGCCGTAACCCTAAAACCGGCGAGCCTCTGACTATTGCCGCTGCGAAAACCCCTAAATTCCGCGCAGGCAAAGCATTGAAAGATGCGCTGTAATTGATAAGCAGTACAGCAGAAATTTCCCCTTGAAGAAAGTTCAAGGGGTATTTTTTTGTATTTTAAATTGGGTAACGAGAGGCCGTCTGAAAATACTGTATTTTCAGACGGCCTTTGTCTTCGTAGATGTAGATATTACGGTGTAATTTTCTTGCCGTTTACCGTCAGGCTTTTCAGTTTCAGGTTATATGATTTGCCGTCGTCGGTATAAATGATTT
>JAUNKU010000077.1 GCA_030532645.1 Neisseria sp.
CTGCATCAGCGTTTCCAGAATGCTGCCGATATTCGGATCGCCTTCGCGCAGGCGGAAAATGCCCATTCCGCCCATTCCGTCCAACGGTTTGACGATAATGTCGCCGTGTTCGGCCAAAAAAGCGCGCACATCGGCAGCGCGTGTGGTAACGGTTGTCGGCGCAGTGAATCCGGCAAAATTCAAAATGGCCAGTTTTTCGTTGAAATCGCGCATCGATTGGCCGCTGTTGAACACTTTTGCGCCCTGCATTTCCGCCAAAGTCAGCAGCTGGGTGGCATAGAGATACTGCATATCGAACGGCGGATCGGTACGCATAATGACGGCATCAAATTCATTCAAGGCCGTCTGAAAAACACCTGTTTCGGCAAACCACGCGCCGTTTTCCGCTTTATCCGCGCCGATAAAGTCAAACGCGGCGGCACGCGCCGTTACCCGGCCGTTCTGCACCGACAAATCTTCCGCCAAAACGTGAAACAGCGTGTGGCCGCGTTTGGCCGCCTCACGCATCATTGCGTAAGTGGTATCTTTATAGGTTTTGAAAGCGGCCATCGGGTCGGCAATAAACAGAATTTTCATCGTTTTCCTCAAACAATCGGGCAAGAAAATGGCCTTATGATACCGCATTTCGCCCTCCGGCTGTTGTCTGCCGCACCGGCTGTCGGTACACTCAACGCCTTTTGAACATTCTTTTTCCGCCGATGAATCTGTTTACCCAAAACGGCCGCACCGTCCGCCATCTGCCTGCCGCCGCGCCTGATGCGCCGCTGCTGCTGACTTTTCTCGACCGCTCCGATGCGGAAGATTTTGCCGCGCAGCTGCACCACCGTTTCGCAGCCGGAGCGCCGTTTTCAGACGGCCTTCCGGCGCATTTTTTCATTATCGAAGAACCGGATTGGGGGCTTTCGTTTACGCCCTATCCGGCACCGGCGGCTTTCAAAGGCGCTCCGGCCTTCGGCGGCGGCGCAGCGGAATATGCGGCGCAACTGTTCGCTTGGTTGCCAGAATGGGAAAACCGCTTTGCCCTTGCGCCGCGTTTTCGCGCGTTGGCAGGCTATTCTTTGGGCGGTCTGTTTACCGTATCCGCCGCTTATCACGCCGCTTCGCCGTTTACGCATTACGCCTGCGTATCCGGCTCGCTGTGGTATGACGGCTGGCTGGAAAAAATGCAGCAAACGACTCTACCGAAGCTGCCCGAAGCGGCTTATTTCTCTCTCGGCGACCGCGAAAAAATCAGCAAAAATCCGCGTTTGGCCGCCGTAGAAAACAACACGCTGGCGGTAGTCGAACTATGGCGGCAGGCAGGTGCGGCCGTGCAATTCGAGTTCAACCCAGGCGGCCATTTTCAAGCGGTTGCCGAACGGATGGTTCGCGCCGCCGCAGCTTTATTGAACGCAAAGGCCGTCTGAAAAACAGCCTGCCGCCCGACTCTGCCCGATTTCCGAAAACTTTACCGACCAAACCGATGAATACACTCTGCCCTTGCCAATCCGCCAAACCTTATGCCGAATGCTGCGAGCCTTTGCATAACGGCGCGGCTGCCGAAACCGCCGAAGCCCTGATGCGCTCGCGTTACAGCGCCTATACGCTCGGCTTGATCGATTATATCGTTGCCACCACCGTTCCCCTGCAACAGCCGCTGCTGGATACCGCAGCGATGCGCGAATGGAGCAAACAGACCGAATGGGACGGCTTGGACGTGCTGCATCACTGGCCGGACATCAGCAAACGGCACGCGCAAGTGGAATTCAAAGCGTATTACCGGCTCGACGGCGCGCGTAAAGCACATCACGAATTATCGGGTTTCGTCCGTATCCGCGAGCGCTGGTATTTTATCGACCCCACCGTACCGCTTCCGCCGCCGCAAGCCGCCTGTTTCTGCGGCTCGGCGCGTAAATTCAAACAATGTTGCGGAAAAGTGGTTTGACAAATAGGTAACTGATTAAGGCCGTCTGAAAATCCCGACACTTTCCGCCACGCAGAAAGCTGCGGCTTTTCAGACGGCCTGCCGCATTTCCTGCCGCATTTAAGGTATCATTACACCTTTTTTATCCACCGCCGAACCGCTATGCTGCAAACCGACAATCTCTCCGCCGCGCGTCCCGAACGGGTGATTACCGCGCAAAAAATGTCCGCCCAAGAAGAGCAGCTCGAACGCGCCCTGCGCCCGAAAATGCTCTCGGACTATATCGGCCAAGACAAAGCCAAAGAGCAGCTCGATATTTTTATCCGCGCGGCCAAACTGCGCGGCGAAGCGCTCGACCACACCTTGCTGTTCGGCCCGCCCGGCTTGGGCAAAACCACGCTGGCGCACATCATCGCCAAAGAATTGGGCGTTAATCTGCGTCAAACCAGCGGCCCTGTGTTGGAACGCGCCGGCGATTTGGCCGCCCTGCTTACCAATCTCGAACCGCACGATGTGCTGTTTATCGACGAAATCCACCGCCTCAGCCCCGTGGTCGAAGAAATCCTCTATCCGGCGCTGGAAGACTATCAGCTCGACATTATGATCGGCGAAGGTCCGGCCGCGCGTTCCGTCAAAATCGATTTGCCGCCGTTTACACTGGTCGGCGCAACCACCCGCGCCGGTATGCTGACCAATCCGCTGCGCGACCGTTTCGGCATTGTGGCGCGTTTGGAGTTTTACCGGAATCAGGATTTGGCAACGATTGTCCGCCGATCCGCCCAGCTTTTGCAGCTGGATATGAACGAAGCAGGCGCAATGGAAATCGCCTGTCGCAGCCGCGGTACGCCGCGTATTGCCAACCGCCTGCTGCGCCGCGTACGCGACTATGCCGATGTGCGCGGCAACGGTACGATCGGTGCAGAAACCGCCGATGCCGCTCTCTCGATGCTGGACGTTGATCCGGCCGGTTTGGATATGATGGACAGAAAATTCCTCGAAGCGCTGCTGCATAAATTCGGCGGCGGCCCCGTCGGCTTGGACAATATCGCCGCCGCCATCGGCGAATCCACCGATACGATTGAAGACGTTATCGAGCCGTTTCTGATTCAACAAGGCTTTATCCAACGCACGCCGCGCGGCCGTATGGCAACAGACACCAGCTACCGGCATTTCGGCTTGCCGACGGAAAAATAAAGGCAGAAAAGGCCGTCTGAAAACGAGAGGTATTTTTCAGACGGCCTGAATATTGGCAGCCAAACGAGGTTTCCTCCAAGCAGCATTTTGAGGCTTGAATAATGCAAAAAAGTCCGGAATTATCCGGACTTTTCCTGTTAATTGTACAGCTTGACCACCAACTGTACTTCGCCGCGTTCAAGTTGGTCGATTTCAACTGCTTCCAGCAAGCCGCCGATTGGGATTTCAGCCTCTTTCGGGAAGCAAATCAAATTGCCGTCCGCACCGAAATTTTTCTCGGGCGCACCGTAGAAATTGTCCGGCTGCCAGCGGTTGTTGAGAAACCAATAAGCTTGATAGCCCAAATCGTGTACGGCAGACAAGGTGTCGGCAAACGTTTCTGTTTGGATTTCGATAAATATGGCCGGTCGGAAACGGGCGATGGTTTCGCGTGCGCCCTGCAAAACGGGAATGTCGTAGCCTTCGGCATCGATTTTCAGCAAATCCAAACGGTTGAGCTGCTGTACCGGTTTGAAGCTGTCCAATGCAACCACTTCCACTTCTTCGTGCCGGATACGGCCTTGGAAAGCCTGTTCGGTACTGAATCCTTTATCCAACGAAAAGCAGCCGTAATTCCATTCTTCGCTGTAATCACCGCTTTCAATCCGGATAATGCCGTTTTCGCCGCCGACACCTGCTTGGTAAGCATAGGCGTTGGTAATATTGTTCAGCGCCAGATTGCAGCAAAGCTGCTGAAAAATCACGCGCTGCGGCTCGAAGCAGATCAGCTTACCCTGCGGCACGGCTTTGGCCAGCGGTACGGCGTGCAGGCCGATATTTGAGCCGACTTCCACAACATTGGCATCTGCGTTCAGCAATATTTGAAACAAGGCAACCTCAACGTCCGACCATTCGCCGGTATAGGCGGCAACAGAAGAAATCATATCGCCTTCAATCAAATTGAACAGGCCGTGGCGCAACGCTTTCAGATGGGTTTTCACACATTTTCCTTTCGGGCAATGCCGTCTGAAAACAAGCGTTTTTCAGACGGCATTGTTGTTTTATTCTTTCAACTGCCGCCGCTCATAGACAGCTTGCGCCAGCGTTCCGGCATCGACATATTCCAGCTCCGCGCCGAGCGGTATGCCGCGCGAGAGACGGCTGACTTTATAAGGCAGGTTTTTAAACAGCTCGGCCAGCACATAAGCCGTTGCATCGCCCTCGGCGGTGAAACCGGTGGCGATAATGATTTCTTCGATACCGCCTTCCTGCAAACGCGCCACCAGCTTGTCCAGCGCGATATGGCTCAAATCCATTCCCTGCGTGGGACTGACCTGCCCCATCAGTACGAAATACAGCCCGTCGTGGCAGTGCGCGGCCTCCATTCCGGAAACATCGGCAGGCATCTGCACAATCATCAGCCGCTTGCCGTCCCGCTTTTCATCGGCGCAGACATTGCACAAATCGTCTTCGCAAAACGTGTTGCACAAACGGCAGTGGCCGACTTGTTTGAGCGCGTTTTGCAGCGCCGCCACCAGCTCTTCCGCACCGTCGCGCTGATGCTGCAACAGCTGGTAGGCCATACGCTGGGCGGATTTCGGGCCGACATTGGGCAGCACTTTTAACGCATTGATTAAACGGGTGAAAGCATCGGGGGTTTTGGCGTTCATTTTAACAACGGATTTCGGCAATATTGGGCAATTTTAAGACAGACAAAGGCAAAGGAAATGCCGGCATCATTCTTGCACAGAAAACCCGGCCGGTTGCCCATACCCGATGTTTCTGTAAAAAACAAAACCGGATTTCCGCCTGTACATTCTGAATCCAACCGGCGGTTTTCAGACGGCCTTTACAGGCAGGCAATCAAATCGTCCACCATTTGGGCGGAATGTTTGCCTGCGGTTTGCAAAAATTCGTCAAAAGAAACATCGGCTTTTTCGTCTGCCGAATCAGAAATCGCGCGAATCACCACAAACGGCACACCCAACTGGGCGCAGGCTTGGGCAATCGCCGCCGCTTCCATTTCCACTGCCTGAATATCCGGAAAATGGGCGCGGATTTCGGCGGTTTTCTCGCTGCTGTGGACAAATTGGTCGCCGCTGGCAATCAGGCCGCGGCTGACGTTTGCGCCGTTAAAAGCAGCGGCGGCACGCTCGGCGGCAGCCACCAAATGTTCGTCGGAAACAAACGCCGCAGGCAGCTGCGGTACTTGACCGACAGCATAACCGAAAGCGGTAACGTCCACATCGTGATGCGCGGTTTGCGTACCGATGACGACATCGCCCACTTTCAAGCCCTTACCCAAACCGCCGGCACTGCCGGTGTTAATCACGCAGTCGGGCGCGAAACGGTTTACCGCCAGCGCAGTGGCAACAGCGGCATTCACTTTGCCGATACCGCTCAGCGACAGTACCACACGCTTGCCGTGCAGCTCGCCCTCATCGATTTGGAACGCGCCGAAGCGGTGGCTGACACGGTTTTTCAGACGGCCTTGCAACAGCTCGATTTCCGGCTGCATTGCGCCGATAACGGCAATGGTTTTCAAGGCATTCATACGGCAAACACTTCCGGCCACTCGGCGCGGCGTTCCAACAGATATTGCGCGATTTTCTGCGCGCCTTCTAAGCTGTGGCTGGCCGCCCAACCGCATTGCACTTCGTTACAGGCCGGTACTTCCTCAGCCACCAGCACGTCTTTCAAAGTGTTTTCAATCAAGGCCAGCACTTCGTCGTATTCGCCCATATTCAGCAAGGCGATGTAGAAGCCGGTTTGGCAGCCCATCGGGCTGATGTCCACGATTTTATCGGAGTGGTTGCGCGAAAGCTCGGCCATCAGATGTTCCAAAGAATGCAGCGCAGGCATTTCCATATGGTCTTGGTTCGGCTGGCACACGCGCAGGTCGTATTTATAGATTTTGTCGCCGAAATCGCCGTCGGTAACGCAGGCGAGGCGCACATACGGTGCTTTGACTTTGGTGTGGTCAAGGTTGAAGCTCTCAACGTTCATTTTCTTTTCAATTTGGATTTCGCCCATTTTTCAGACGGCCTTTACATAAAGTGAACAAAACGCCGATTATACAGTTTTTTACTGCACAGCTGAAAGCGTGCTAGCATACGCTGTTTACTGTTTTTCAAAAGCCGACTTATGCATTATTTCAGCCTCCACAGCGAAGCGGGCGCGCACTTGGGTTTTCTGGTGATGCTGCCCAATGACGAACGCGCCGCCCGCAGCGCACAATCCGGCCGGTTTGTCGTCAAACTGCAAGAAGGCGCGGAACATCCGGCGCTGGAAGCCTTGTCTGCGCTGCAAAATCCGGACGGCAGCCAAACTTGGGAAGTGGCAAACGAACGCGTCCAGCTCTATGCCGGTGGCAGTCCGGCAGGCGAAATCCGGCAGGAATTTTTCCGCATCGACGGACACACGCTGGTTTTGAACGATATGACGGGAATGGTATAACGCAATGGAAAGTATGTATATTTTGGTGCCGTTGAGCATTATTTTGGCATTTTTAATCGGCTATTTTTTCTGGTGGTCGGGCAAAAGCGGCCAATTTGACGATTTGGACGGCGCGGCGCACCGCATTTTGATGGACGACGACAGTGCGCCGGAAGACAGGCCGTCTGAAAAAACCAACCAATCCGACGGGCTGCCGAAATGAGTGAAACTTCCTTTATCCGCAGCCGCCGCTTCGCACCGCTTTTCGGTACGCAGTTTCTCGGTGCGTTCAACGACAATCTGTTCAAAACCGCGCTGTTCGTGATGATCAGCTATCACGGCTTGGGCACTGACGGCCCGCTCCCTGCCGCGCAAATGCTCAATCTCGGCGCATTGCTGTTTATCCTGCCTTATTTCCTGTTTTCCGCCCTCTCCGGCGAAATCAGCAGCAAATACGACAAAGCCAAAATCGCCCGCGCGGTCAAGCTGGCAGAAATCGCCATTATGGCGGTTGCGGCCTACGGCTTCTATATCCAGTCCACTGCGCTTTTGATGCTGATGCTGTTCTGTATGGGCACGCATTCCACACTGTTCGGCCCGTTGAAATACGCGGTTTTGCCCGATTATCTGCACAAAAACGAGCTGATGATGGGCAACAGCCTGATTGAATCGGGTACGTTTTTGGCGATTTTGTTCGGCCAGATTCTCGGCACAATGGTGGCCGGTGCGCCGTTTTGGCTGGTCGGCAGCCTGACGGTTTTGGTTGCCGTACTCGGCACAGCCGCTTCGTTCAAAATGCCGTCTGTCCGCCCGAGCACTCCCGAACAGCCTTTGCGTTTCAATATCGCTCTCGGTACACGGAATTTATTGCGCGAAACTGCCAAGCAGCGCGACTTGATGACCGCTATTCTCGGTATTTCGTGGTTCTGGTTTATCGGCGCGGTCTATACCACCCAGCTGCCGACCTTTGTCCGCCTGCATTTAGGCGGCAGCGACAGTGTGTTTAATTTGATGCTCACGCTGTTTTCTGTCGGCATCGCGCTCGGCTCGGTGCTGTGCGCCAAATTCAGCCGCCACGAAGTACGCTTGGGCTGGGTCAGCCTCGGCACGCTCGGCTTGGGCATTTCCGGCCTGCTACTGGTTGCCCTCACCCACGGTGTACAACACGATGCTTTAAACGGTTTGGCGCACTTTCTCGCCCAAGCCGCCTCGTATCCGGTAATGCTCTGTATGCTGGCCATCGGCTTTTTCGGCGGCTTCTTTTCCGTACCGCTCTACACTTGGCTGCAAACCGCCAGCAGCGCCGCTTTCCGCGCCCACGCGATTGCCGCAAACAACATCATCAACGGCATTTTTATGGTTGCAGCCGCCTTATTAAGCGCCGTTTTGCTGTTTGCTTTCAACAGCATTTTGCTGCTTTATCTGCTGGTCGCACTCGGCAACTTCGCCATCTTCGCTTATCTGATTTGGCGCGACCGTGCATTTCTCAGCTTCAAAAAACGCTGATTTTTTAGACGACCTTTTCAACAACTTGAAAGGCCGTCTGAAACAAACACCGTCAAACATTCTGCCGTTCGGTTACGCAGCAAACACAAAAAAGCAAAAAGCCTTTGAACATTCATTCAAAGGCTTTTTGCTCGGTATTTGGTGCCCAGGGTCGGACTCGAACCGACACACCTTTCGGCGGGGGATTTTGAG
>JAUNKU010000078.1 GCA_030532645.1 Neisseria sp.
CAAACAACTTATCCCCTGCCTGAGGAAGGGAGAGGGCTAGGGCGGAGGTTTCCGGCTTGAAAGCCGATGCAACTAAACGAAGCAAACCGCCTGAGTTTTTTTGTCAACCAAACAAAGCCATTTCTATAAACAATCCGCCCCCGAAATGCTTTTATCGGGTTTACGTTGTACACCAAACAACTTATCCCCTCCCCCGCTTGTGGGGGAGGGCTAGGGTGGGGGTGTCCGGCTTGAAAAGCCGGTGCAGCCGAATACGAACAAGCAAACCGCCCGAGTATCAAAGCCCCAAAAAACAACAAGCCGCCTTTTCAGACGGCCTGCTCTTTAACAATCAAACGTGATAGCTGCTGTCGGGCACATCGCAGATAAACATATGCCCCGGCGCGTGGGTAACCGCAAACGGTACGCCGGAAGCCATTACTGCCGCCTGCGGTGTTACGCCGCACGCCCAGAAAACAGGGATTTCGCCTTCGTTCACCGGCACGGCATCGCCGAAATCGGGTTTCGCCAAATCAGCAATACCGATGGCTTCGGGGTTGCCGATATGCACGGGCGCGCCGTGTACAGCCGGGAAACGCGCCGAAATACTGACGGCCTGCGCCACTTGGTGCGCCGGTATCGGCCGCATCGATACCACCATATTGCCGCGCAAACGTCCGGCAGGCCGACAGGCGATATTGGTTTGGTACATCGGTACATTCGTGCCGAGGCTGATATGGCGTACATCGATACCGGCCTCGCGCAGCGGCGTTTCAAAGGTAAAACTGCAACCGATCAGAAAGGTAACCATATCGGGGCATTCGGCATACGCTTCGCGCGCATCGGCCACCGTTTCAGCCAGCACGCCGTTGCGCCAAACGCGGTACAGCGGAATATCGGTGCGGACATCCGCTCCGGCTGCTAAAACCGTATCGAACCGCCCTGCTTCGGTTACGTCCAGCACCGGACAAGGCTTGGGATTGCGTTGGGCAAACAGCAGAAAATCGTAAGCCCAGTCTTTCGGCAGCGCAATCATATTCGCCTGCGTAAAACCGGCGGCTACACCGGCGGTCGGCTCAATCAAACCGTTGCGGTATTGCAGCCGCGCAGCGCGGGCAAGGGAAATATCGTGCAGCATTATCGGCCTTTCGTTCGGATAAACGGAAAAAGCGAATATAAAGGGAAACGCGCTCAGACGGAAGCAGGAGGCCGTCTGAAAGTGCAGCTTCTGCGAAGTTGAAATGGCGTTTCTGCAAAACAAAAGTCTGTATTTATTTTGAAAGAGACCGCCGCCCCTGCCCTGTCTAGCCCGAGTATGACGGTGCTTTTCAGTGTTTGCGGATTGTCGTTCAAAACGCCGTTTTAACTTCGCAGAAGCTGCGCTTTCAGACGGCCTCCATACAAAAAGCCGGAATATTCCGGCTTCGTATCGCCAATATGCAGGCAGTTTACACGCTTTCCAGCCCGTCGGTTTTCGCCGCCATAATAAAATCGTTGCGGTGCAAACCGCCGATGCTGTGCGACCACCAAGTAACGGTTACTTTGCCCCATTCGGTAAAAATGCCGGGGTGGTGGCCTTCGGCTTCGGCAAGGTCGGCCAAGCGGTTGCTGAACGCCATCGCTTGTTTGAAGTTCTTAAACTTATATTCGCGTTTGAGCTGCAATACGCCGTCTATTACCACGGGCTGCCAATCGGGAATCAGGCGGATCAGTTCGGCCAGTTCTTCGTCTGTGACTTTCGGCGCATCGGCACGGCAGGCTTCGCAGGCTTGTTTGGACAATTCGGTCATTTGGTTTCTCCTTGATGATGTCGGGTGTTTGTTTTGCGCGGTGAAAATGCCGCCGCGCTTGGTTTTCAGACGGCATCGGCATATCAAGGCCGTCTGAAAAACGGGTTGGTCAGTCAGCCAAGCTCGGATGCGGTGCAAACAGCCCTTTGGCCATTGCTTTACGCACTTCGCCCATAATATCGCTTGCGGCCACATCAAACAGCGTGTCAATGCGGTCGAGCACATAATAAATCGGCTGGATACGGTCGATGCGGTAAGGGGTGCGCAACACATCGGCAATATTGAATTCGCGGTATTCCGGCCGGCCGCTCAGGGCATACTCGGTTTCAGACGGCGAGCTGAGAATGCCGCCGCCGTAAATACGGCGCGATTCAGTATCCAGCCCGACCAAACCGAATTCAACGGTAAACCAATACAGCCGCGCCAGAAACACGCGCTCGTCTTTATCAGCTGCCAAACCGAGTTTGCCGTAAGTTTCGTTAAACGCGGCAAAAGCCGGATGGGTCAGCAGCGGGCAATGTCCGGCGATTTCGTGAAAAATATCCGGCTCTTGGATATAGTCGAAATCCTCGCGGCGGCGGATAAACGTAGCCACCGGAAAGGCTTTGTCGGCCAGCAGCCCGAAAAACTTGCCGAAAGAAATCAGCGCAGGCACGGGCGCGGTACGCCAACCGGTCGCTTCCTGCAATACGGCATCAATCTCGCCCAACTGGGGAATGCGGTTCTGCGGCAGATTCAGCTTGGCCAAGCCGTCCATATATTCCCGGCAGGCGCGGCCGGGCAGGTTGGCCTGTTGGCGCACAATCAAATCGTGCCAGATTTGATGTTCTTCGGGCGGATAAGCAATCCGCCCCTGCCCGTCGGCTTGGCGGGCAACATAGCCGTGTGCGTGTTCGCTCATTGTTTTCTCCTTGGCAGAAAATTGCCTGTTGTATTTATTTTTTAACCGATTAAATCAATAATAAATTATCGGCTGATATTTGTTTACGGCTTTGATTTCAGTTTGGCATTTTTATTTTTTACACGCAAGCAGCCTGAAACGGCAAAACACGCCGCACCGCCGTGCCGCGCTTTGCTTTACAATACAGCCCTTTGATAAACCTGAATTTTCAGCCTGCTGATGGCTGCCATTGTTTTTTCAGATGGCCGCTTTTCAGACGGCCTAAATACCGATGCAAGCCGTTTCCCTGATTTATTTCCGCCGCGATTTGCGCGTACACGACCACGCCGCGCTGGCTGCGGCCGCCGCTTGCGGCCTGCCCCTGGCCAGTGTTTATATCGAGCCGCCGCTCGTACAGGAAAATGCCGCCGAAAGCCGCCGCACCGCTTTTATCCGCCAATCCTTAGTAGATTTGCAGCAGAATCTGGCGCAACACGGCATACCCTTGTTCGTCTTATCGGGCGTAGCGGAAAACGTATTGCCCGAGTTTGCCGTGCGATGCCGCGCCGCGCAGGTGTGGTGCAGCGAGGCGTATGATGCCGAAGCAGTCGCGCAGGAAACCTGCTTGGCCGCGCGGCTGATTGAGCACGATATTGCTTTCCGTGCCGTCAGCGATGCCGTTGCCTTGCCGAAATCCGCGCTGATACAGCCGAACGGCGAACCGTTCGCCCGTTTTGCCGACTACCGCCGCGCGTGGCTGGCCGCCTGTCCGCCACTCGGTGCATACCGCCCGTTTGCCTTGCCGGAAGATTTCGGCAGACAACAGCAAAAGCTGCCCGAGGCTTTGCGCCAAATACCGCCGCTGCCTCAAAGGCCGTCTGAAAACGGCCTGCAAATAGTTCACGGCGGCGAAAAAGCAGCCGGACAAGCCTTAGCAGACTTTTCGCAAAAGCTGCACGCCTATCCGTTTGCCCGGGATTTTCCGGCTTTGAACGGCACATCGCAGCTTTCGCCGCATCTGGCTTACGGCACGCTATCTGCCCGTTTCCTGTTGGATTGGGCGCAACAAAACCGCGAAAAAGACGGCGGAATGCTGTTAGACAGCCTGATCAGACGCGAATTTGCACAACAATATGCTTATCACTTTCCACCAAGGCCGTCTGAAAACGAAACCGTGCCATTAAACAATACGCAAACCGCTGCGCTGCTGCGTTGGCAAAACGGGCAAACCGGCTGGCCGCTGGTTGATGCTGCGATGCGCTGTCTGGCCAAAACCGGCCTGCTGCACCACCGCCTGCGCCGTTTGGCCGCACAATTTTTCGTGCATCATCTCGGCATCGCGCCGCAGCACGGCGAAGCTTGGTTTGCCGAGCAACTGCTGGACTACGAACCGGCCGCCAACCGCCTGAACTGGCTGTCGGCCGCTGAAGCTGCCTATGCGCCGCCGACCGCGCAGTCGCAAAAGCTCGACCCCGATGGCCGCTTTATCCGCCGCCACGTTCCCGAACTGGCGCATTTGGACAAAACGCGGATACACGCGCCTTTTGCCGCACCGTTTTCGGTAGATACGCACGGTTATCCGCCGCCACTGGCCAAGGCCGTCTGAAACGCAACACACCAACAATAACAACGAAAGGAAGCCCGATGAACCGCAACACATTCCTCAATCCGCGCCTCTACCGCAACCTTGCCGCCGCCATCGCCGTACTCGGCTCGCTGCTGTTATGGCGGCACGGCAACAGCACCGACATCGCCGCCTTTGCCGCGGTAATGCTGATGTTTTTCGGCGCACTGCTGGCCGTGATTGCCGCTTCGTTGGCACTGAAAGCCAAAAACAACGGCCTGATTATCCAAAGCCTGATTCTGATGTTTTGGCTGGTTGCCCTGCCGCTGACAGTAATGATGAAACTCGCCGAGGCCGTCTGAAAACGAAGTTTCTGCGAAGCTAAAACGAAGTTTCTGCGGAGCTAAAACGAAGCGGAACGCAGTTTTAACGAAGTTAAAACCGAAGTTTTCTGCAATGTTGGGTTTACGCTCTGTTCCAAACCAATCTACGGTCAGTTACAAGGCAGCTTGGGACATAGTGAAGTGAAACCCAACAAAACCATACCCAACGGGATAGATACGTTGCGCCCAACCAAGCCGCAACCATTTCCCACAATTTAAGAAAGGCACAGCAATGACCCGAACGGCCATTCTCGGCGGCGGCTTATCTGGCCGCTTAACCGCTCTGCAACTGGCGTGGGCTGGCTTTCAGACGGCCTTGTTCGAGCGCGGTGCGCGTTCGGGCAGCGGTTCGGCAGGCTATATTGCGGCGGCGATGCTGGCACCGGCAGCCGAAGCGGTGGACGCTGCACCCGAAGTCATTGCGCTGGGCAGGCAAAGTCTGCCGCTGTGGCGCGAATGGCTGGCACGGCTGCCTTCGCCCGTGTTTATGCAGGAAAACGGCAGCCTGATTGTGTGGCACGCGCAGGACAAGCCTCTGGCTGCCCAGTTCGCGCAACATCTGCATCGTACCGCGCCGGATTTGCCGCCTGAAATCTGGCAGGCGGCAGACATTTCACGAAACGAGCCGCAGCTTTCCGGCCGTTTTCAGACGGCCTTTTACCTTGCGGGCGAAGGCCAGTTGGATAACCGCCAAACGCTGAACGCTCTGGCCGATGCGCTGGACGAAGCCGGTGTGGATTGCCGTTGGCAGCAGGAAGTTTCGCGTGAAGATTTGTTGGCTGAATTTGATTGGGTGATTGATTGTCGCGGCAGCCGAGCCAAAGAAGATTGGAACAGGCCGTCTGAAAACAAACAGAATGCACGCAGCCTTCTGCGGGGCGTGCGCGGAGAAGTGGCGCGCGTATATGCGCCGGAAGTGTCGCTGAACCGCCCCGTCCGCCTGCTGCATCCGCGCTATCCGCTCTATATCGCACCGAAGGAAAACCATCTGTTCGTCATCGGTGCTACGCAGATTGAAAGCGAAAGCCGTGCGCCCGTCAGTGTGCGTTCGGGCTTGGAACTGCTTTCCGCGCTGTATGCCGTTCATCCGGCTTTCGGCGAAGCGCAACTTCTGGAAACGGCTGCCGATCTGCGCCCGACTTTGCAGCACCACAAACCGGAAATCCGCTATCACACGGGCAAACGCTTGATTGAAATCAACGGCCTGTTCCGGCACGGCTTTATGATTGCACCGGCCGTTACCGCCGCCGCCGTGCGCCTGTTTACCGCGCTGCAAAACGGCGGTTTGCCCGACTGTGATACGGTCAGCGGCCTGCCGTTCCTCCGTTTGGACGGTTGAATATTGGTTTGAAATCAAACGGAAAGATGTTCAGCGAAACCCGAATATAACAATATTTTTCAACAATCTATCTGCGAAGGAAATCCGATGCCGAGCATTTTCTTAAACGGCGAAACAATCGATTTTAACGGCGAAACGCTGGCTGATTTGCTGGCAGCCCAAGCCTTCCAAGCACCGTTTGCGGCGGCAGTAAATACGGTTTTTATACCGAAGCCGCAGTATGACGCAACCGTTTTGCAGGAAAACGACCGTATAGACATTGTCCGCCCCGTAGTCGGCGGCTGAGGCCGTCTGAAAATCTGCCAAACCGGACAAAAACGCTATAATCGCCGTTTTGCAACCCACACACGAGGACAATATGGATAACAACAAACCGCTGCCGACCACCGGCGCCGTACTGCGTGCCTACCCGATGCCTGCCGATACCAACACGCTGGGCAAGATTTTCGGCGGCTGGATTATGTCGCAATTCGATGTAGCCGGCGCGCTGGTAGCGGTGGAAGCCGCCAAAGGGCCGATGGTTACCGTAGCCGTCGATAAAATGGTGTTTTACATTCCGGTCAATGTAGGCGATGTTGCCAGCTGCTACGGCGAGATTGTCCGCATCGGCAATACTTCGATTACCGTACGCGTACAGATGTGGACCAAAAAACCGACCCAAAGCGACAGCGAACAAAAGCTGGCTGCCGAAGCGCTTTACACTTATGTGGCGATTGATGAAAACGGCCAGCCGCGATCTGTGGCCTCGCTGTAATAAAGTTGCCCTGCCCGTTTTCAGACGGCCTTAAATGCCGTCTGAAAACAGACCGTTATTCCGATAAATCAATCCGTTCACTCTATACCTCACACACGCTTCTCCCGAATTTTCTTTCCATTTGGAGAACCCGACCAATGCCGTTCACGCTCTATCAACACACTTTCGACAGCCGCCTGCTGCTCGGCACGGCTGCCTATCCCAGCACCGACATTCTGAACCAAGCCGTGGCTGCCGCCGCACCGGCAATGATTACCGTATCGCTGCGCCGCGCCGGTTCCGCAGGCGAAGCGCACGGGCAAGGTTTTTGGGGATTGTTGCAGCAAATAGGCATACCTGTTTTGCCGAATACCGCAGGCTGCCAAAGCGTTCAGGAAGCGGTTACCACCGCACAAATGGCGCGCGAAGTCTTCGGCACGGATTGGATTAAATTGGAGCTGATTGGCGATGACGACACTTTGCAGCCCGATGTTTTCCAACTGGTTGAAGCTGCCGGGATTTTGATTAAAGACGGTTTCAAAGTGCTACCCTACTGCACTGAAGATTTGATTGCCTGCCGCCGTCTGCTGGATGCCGGCTGCCAGGCACTGATGCCGTGGGCCGCGCCTATCGGCACAGGTTTGGGCGTGGTACACGAATACGCTTTGCGCGTACTGCGCGAACGCCTGCCCGATACGCCGCTGATTATCGATGCCGGTTTGGGTTTGCCCTCGCAAGCGGCACAAGTGATGGAATGGGGCTATGACGGCGTATTGCTGAATACCGCCGTATCGCGCAGCGGCAATCCGGTAAAAATGGCCGCAGCCTTCGCCGATGCCGTCCGCGCAGGCCGTTCCGCCTATGAAGCCTGCCCCGTACCGCAGCGCACGCAGGCACAAGCCAGCACGCCGACAGTCGGCCAACCTTTTTGGCATTCGGCAGAATATTAAATCCCGTTTGACCAGTTAATCGGCAAACTTCATTCGGTATTCCCAAACAATCGGACAAACTGATTGCCGACCTAAATCAAGCCAACAACACAAAAGGCCGTCTGACAACACTGTTTTCAGACGGCCTTTCTTTTCTATTCTGCCCGCAACAAAAACCCAACAGGCAAAAAAAGCCCGAACATCGTTCGGGCTTTCTGCATACAAAATTACTGTACTTTGATTTCTACATCAACACCGGCAGGCAAATCCAGCTTCATCAAAGCGTCGGTGGTTTTGTCTGTCCAGTCCACGATGTCCATCAGGCGCAAGTGGGTGCGGATTTCCAGTTGTTCACGAGAAGTTTTGTTCACGTGTGGAGAACGCAGGATGTTGAAACGTTCGATTTTAGTCGGCAAAGGAATCGGACCTTTTACCACAGCGCCGGTGCGCTTGGCAGTTTCCACGATTTCTTGTGCAGAACGGTCAATCAAGCTGTAATCGTATGCTTTCAAGCGGATACGGATTTTTTGGTTAGCCATTTATCGATATCCTTTTGATTAAGCGATGATAGAAGAAACCACGCCGGCACCAACGGTACGGCCGCCTTCACG
>JAUNKU010000079.1 GCA_030532645.1 Neisseria sp.
GCGCCACTCTTCGCGTTCGCTTTGCGGTTTCCTTGCCATTCGGTGTGTCTGCCGTAAATTTACAAAACGTTACATTTTAGCGAAAAAAGAGGCCGTCTGAAAGACGGGCGGTTTTTGGCTTGGTTGAAGCCTTTGGTTTTCAGACGGCCTTTATTCATTGAATAAGCCTTGCTACGTTCGGCTGCGCCAGCGGACGGGCTGGTTGAATAAACATTCCTACTTGTTCAAACAGTTTCCGTAGGTTGGGTTGGAGCATTGCGTAAACCCAACGTTTTTTAACGGAAAATATTTGTTGGGTTTCCACTTCGTTTCAACCCAACCTACGGCTGCTGCGCCAGCGGATAAGGCTGTTTTGCATCATTCAAACTGAAAATTTAAACCAATTCGTCATACTCGGGCTTGCCCTAGGTATCTTACCGTCGGCTTTTCAAAATAATGGAAACCAAACCAATCATTTATTCGGAGGAGATACTCGGGTCAAGCCCGAGTATGACGGTGAGTGATGCCTACATAAAAGGCCGTCTGAAAAATACCGTATAATCTCCGGCTTGAATTTATCCGGTGAAAGCGAACAATGAGCGACAAAACCCTGCTGTTAGTGGACGGCTCTTCTTATCTTTACCGTGCGTTTTATGCGATGACGCACTTGTCTGCGCCCGACGGTACGCCGACCAATGCGGTGTACGGCGTGCTGAATATGCTGCGCCGCCTGCGCGCGGAAGTGCCGCACGATTATTGCGCCTGCGTGTTTGATGCCAAGGGCAAGAATTTCCGTCACGAGCTGTTTGAGGACTACAAAGCTACGCGGCCGCCGATGCCGGACGATTTGCGGCCGCAGGCGGATATGCTGCCGGATTTGGTGGAGCTGATGGGCTGGAAAGTGCTGAAAATCGAGGGCGTGGAAGCCGATGATGTAATCGGTACGCTGGCGGTGCAGGGTTTTTCAGACGGCCTCAATGTGGTGATTTCTACCGGCGATAAGGATATGGCGCAGCTGGTGAACGAGCGCGTAACGCTGGTGAACACGATGAGCAATGAAACGTTGGATATTGCCGGGGTGGAAGCCAAATTCGGCGTGAGTCCCGATCAGATTGTGGATTATTTGAGCCTGATCGGCGATAAAGTGGACAACGTTCCCGGTGTGGAAAAGTGCGGGCCGAAAACGGCGGTGAAGTGGCTGCACGAATACGGTTCGCTGGAAAATGTGATGCAGCACGCGGCGGATATTAAAGGCAAAGTCGGCGAAAACCTGCGCGAAGCCTTGCTGCATCTACCGTTGTCCTACCAACTGATTACGATTAAAACCGATGTGGATTTGTTTGCCGAGCTGCCGCAGGGTGTGGATAACTTGGCGCGCCGCGAGCCGAATTGGTCGCAGTTGGCGGTGCATTTCAAAGAATTGGGTTTCCGTTCTTGGCTGAAAGAGGCGGAAAACCAGATTGCGGGCAACGCGGGCGGCGATTTGTTTGCCGATAATGATGTGGGCGAACGCGCCGCGTTGGCGGAAAGGCCGTCTGAAAACGAGCCACTTGTCGCCGCTGCGCCGGATATGCTGGATTACCGCGCGATTACCGATGAAGCGGCGTTTGCTGCATTGTTGGACAAATTGTCGCAAGCGGAAAAAATCGCGTTGGATACGGAAACTACTTCGCTCGAACCGATGAACGCGCAGCTGGTCGGCATCAGCTTGGCGTTTGCCGCCGGCGAAGCCGTTTACATTCCGCTCGGCCACACGCCGACTGCCGCGCCGGAGCAGCTGCCTTTGGACGACGTATTAGGCCGTCTGAAAAACCATCTGGAAAATCCGGCGCTGAAAAAAGTCGGCCAAAATCTCAAATACGACCAACACGTTTTCGCCAATTACGGCATCGCGCTGAACGGCATTGCCGGTGATGCGATGCTGGCTTCCTATATTGTGGAAAGCCACAAGGGGCACGGCTTGGACGAATTGGCTTTGCGTTGGCTCGGCTTGGAAACGGTAACGTATGAAAGCCTGTGCGGCAAGGGCGCGAAGCAGATTTCCTTTGCCGATGTACCGCTGGAAACGGCGGCAGATTATGCCTGCCAAGACGCTGATTTTGCCTTGCGGATTGAAGCACATCTGCGCGCGCAGATGGACGCGGCGCAGCTGGAAATGTATGAAAATATGGAATTGCCCGTGGCGCAAGTGCTGTTCCGTATGGAGCGCAACGGCGTATTTGTGGATAAAAACGAGCTGGCCGCGCAAAGCCGCGATTTGGGCCGCGAACTGCTCGGCTTGGAGCAGCAGGCGTATGAATTGGCCGGACAGCCGTTCAACCTCAATTCGCCGAAACAGTTGCAGGAAATTCTGTTCGACAAACTCGGCATTCCGACCAAAGGCCTGAAAAAAACCGCCAAAGGCGGCGTTTCTACCAATGAAGAAGTGCTGGAAAAACTGGCTGCCGATTATCCGCTGCCGAAAGTGATTTTGCACAACCGCAGCTTGTCGAAACTGAAATCGACCTATACCGACAAACTGCCCGAAATGATCAATCCGCGTACCGGCCGCGTGCACACCAATTACGCGCAGGCGGTGGCGATTACCGGCCGTTTGGCGAGCAACAACCCGAACCTGCAAAACATTCCGATACGCACCGCCGAAGGCCGCAAAGTGCGCCGCGCCTTTGCCGCACCCGAGGGCAAAATTATCGTGTCGGCCGACTATTCGCAGATTGAATTGCGGATTATGGCGCATTTGTCCGGCGATGCCACGCTGATTGCCGCCTTCCAAAACGGCGAAGACGTACACCGCCGCACCGCCGCCGAAGTGTTCGGCACGCCGCCGGAACATATCAGCGCCGAGCAGCGCCGCTATGCCAAAACCATCAATTTCGGCCTGATTTACGGTATGGGGCAATACGGCCTTGCCAAATCGCTGGGTATCGACAATCTTTCGGCGAAAAGCTTTATCGACCGCTATTTCGCGCGTTACACCGGCGTGGCCGAATATATGCAGCGCACCAAAGACGAAGCCGCGCAAAACGGTTATGTGGAAACCCTGTTTGGCCGCCGCCTGTATCTGCCCGAAATCAACGGCCGCAATGCCGCCGCGCGGGCCGGAGCCGAGCGTGCGGCGATTAACGCGCCGATGCAGGGAACGGCTTCCGACCTGATTAAACGCGCAATGATTGCCGTGCAAAACCACCTGTATTCAGACGGCCTCGAAAGCAAACTGATTATGCAGGTGCACGACGAATTGGTGCTGGAAGTGCCGGAACACGAAGCCGCAAGCGTGGTGCAATGGCTGCCCGAAGTAATGGCCGCCGTTGGCGAAGGCGTGCTGGCCGTACCGCTGCTGGCGGAAGTGGGCACGGGCGCGAACTGGGAAGACGCGCATTGATTTTTTGACGCAAGGCCGTCTGAAAGCGCCGCATTTTCAGACGGCCTCAAACCCAATCAAACACGGAAACCAAAATGACTTTCACCGTAGAAACCTTAAAAAACCGCATCATTCTGCGCGAAACCGGCAAGCAGGAAGCCGAAATCTACTTGTTCGGCGCGCTGCCGAACCGTTACGCCAAGCCTGATGCAAACGGCGTTTGGCACAATATTTTCGCCGCTTATGAAAGCCCCGAAGATGCCGAAGCGCGCATTACTGCCGGTTTTCACGGTGCGAAACTCAGCCCGTTTGCCTGCCGTCTGAAAAACAGCCGCTACACTTTCGGCGGCCAAACGCGTACGCTGGAAAAGCACGTTTTGAACGGCCACGCCATTCACGGCCTGCTGTATGATGCGCCGTTTGAACTGGCGGCAAGCGGTGCGGACGAAACAGGCGCGTGGGCAGAGCTGGTGTACGATTACGCCGCCGGATACGGAGGCTATCCGTTTGCCTACCGCCTGACCGTACGCTATACGCTGTTTTCAGACGGCCTTTCGGTGCGTACCACCGCGCAAAATACCGGTGAAACCACCCTGCCCTTGGCCGACGGCTGGCATCCTTATTTCTGCTTGGGCGTGTCGGTGGATGACTACACTTTGCAAATCAACAGCCGCGAAATGTTGGAATTTGACGAAGCGCTTGTGCCGACCGGCAAGCGTTTGCCCGACACGCGTTTTACCGAACCGGCAAGCCTGCGCGGCGTGGAATTGGACAACAGTTTCGTCTTGAACGGTCAAGGTACGGCCTGCACGCTGACGGGCGGCGGTTGGAAATTGGCAATCGTGGCGGTGCAGGGCTATCCGCTGCTGCAAATCTACATTCCGCCCGAGCGCGACCGCATTGCGATTGAAAACCTCAGCGGTGCGCCCGATTGCTTCAACAACGGCATCGGTCTGATTGAACTGGCTGCCGGTGAAAGCAGGGCATTTGAAGCGGTTTACACGTTTGAGGCCGTCTGAAAAACTTGAATGCAGTAGGTTGGGTTGAAGCAAAGCGTAAACCCAACATTCCCAATGTATTCAGAAATTTATTGTTGGGTTTGCACTGCGTTCCAACCTAACCTACCCATTGATAAGCAATAAAAATCGTCGTCATACTCAAACTTGCCCTAAGTATCCCCCATTTGTTCCCCCCAATACTCGGCTCGCCCGAGTATTTTTCTTTTGTGGATAATGTGGAAAACTTTGTGGAAAAATGATGGAAATGCTGTGCACAACATCAGCCGAAGCCAAATCAAGCAGCTTTTTCAGACGGCCTTTAACTTATCCACAATCTGCCTGCCTTTAAACAGCCGAATCCCCACGCGCGAGCCGTTTGCCGTAAAATGTCGGTTTTGTCTGAATGCCGCAAGAAAGGCGCAAAATTATGCCGCAAACCGCCCGAATCATTACCAGTTACGGCCGCCGTTATGTTGTCCGCACGCCGGAAGGGCGCGTGTACGATGCCACTACGCGTAAAAAGCGCGTGGATTTTGCCTGCGGCGACTGGGTGGACATCGAGCCGCAAAATGACGAGCAGGCGGTGATTGAGGATTACCGCGAGCGGCAAAGCCTGCTTTACCGCCAAGACAGTTGGAAAACCAAGCTGATTGCCGCCAATGTGGACAGGCTGTTTATCGTAATGGCTGCCGTGCCGTCCCCGAGCGAAATGCTGCTGCAACGGGCGTTGTTGGCGGCAGAAGCAGGGCATATCGAGCCGTTTATCGTGTTGAACAAGGCCGATTTGCCGGAAACCGCCGTATGGCGCGAAAAGCTGGCGTTTTACCGTGATTTGGGCTATCCCGTTTTGGAAGTCTGCGCTTTGGACAACGCCGATGTGCTGCGCCCTTATCTGCAAGGCTGCACCAGTATTTTTCTCGGCCAATCCGGTATGGGCAAATCCACGCTGACCAACGCTCTGCTTGGTGAAACTGCCGCCCGGACCGGCAATATTTCCACTGCGCTGGATTCCGGCAAACATACGACGACACACGCCCAACTGTATGATTTGGATAGGGAAAGTTTCCTGATTGATTCCCCGGGCTTGCAGGAATTCGGTCTGCACCATTTGCAGGCCGCCGATTTGCTGCACTATTTCCCCGATATGCGCGGCTTAATCGGCGGCTGCCGTTTCCACAACTGCACGCACCGCCAAGAGCCGGGCTGTGCAGTAAAAGAAGCCGCAGAAAACGGCAGTGTGCGCGAAGAACGTTTGGCGTTTTTGCAGCGCATCAGCGATGAATTGTTGCGGTAATGTTCAGGTGATTCCTCCCGAGGATAAATCTGTAAATAAAAAACAGCCGTTATGCTCGGGCTTGACCCGAGCATCTCCCTATTCAATCTCTCTGAAATGCAAGCGGGCAGATACTCGGGTCGATCCCGAGTATGACGGAATGTTTATTGCAGGCAGAGCCGGTAGCATTCAAATCATTTTTGAAGAAAGCAGATTGTGGATAATTTTTTCGATTTTCTCTTCGGCGGCAGCACACGCAGCGAGCTGGTGTTGTCGGCTTTGTGGATTATTTCCGTACTGTTTTTGCGCTTTGTGGTGGTGAAGCTGCATTTTGCCCGCCATCCGGAAATGAGCATCGAAGAAAAACGCCGCTGGGCGGTTACCGGCCGCAATCTGACGGTTGTGTTGCTGCTGCTCGGTTTAATCGGCGTGTGGGGCGCACAAATCCAAACCTTTGCCCTGTCGATGGTGGCGCTGGCGGCGGCGACGGTGGTGGCCACCAAAGAGCTGATTATGTGTTTGTCGGGCAGCCTTTTGCGGTTTTCCACCAAACAATATGTGGTCGGTGACTATATCAAGGTAGGCGGTTTGCGCGGGCGCGTGGTGGATATTAATTTATTTAATACTTTAATGATGCAAATCGGGCCACACGAACTCATCGGCAGTTTGTCGGGCAAAACCGTATCGTTTCCCAACAGCCTGCTGCTGTCGCACACGGTGGAACGCGATAATGTGCTGGGGCCGTATGTGGTGCATACGCTGGACATTCCCGTGCCGGTGCATTTGGATTCCGATGCGATTGTGCCGGAGTTGGAAAGTGTGCTGAACGAAGCCTGTTCGCCGTATATCGCCGAAATTGAAGCCTATTTCGAAGATGTTCAGATGACCAAGCTGTTTTTTACACCGGCTGCCTATCCGCGCGTCAGCCGTGTGCCGCACGATGATAAGGTGTATCATATCGTGGTACGCTTCGCCTCGCCTTTGAAGAAACGTTTGGAAATCCAGCAGGCGGTGCTCGACCGTTTTATGCGGGTACAATATCAATTATTAAATTCGTAATAATAATAATGGAAGGCCGTCTGAAAAAGCGGACAGGCAGATTGGCTTGGCGCGTCCCGAATATCTTCTGTTTGTATTTCGGAACATTTGACGGATAGATTTTTCAGACGGCCTGCAAAAGGAAAAAATATGGCAAATGCCGCACATCTGTTACCGCTGTTGGCCGAATATTTCACCGCCAACGGCCTGAAAGCCGCTTCGGCGGAATCCTGCACCGGCGGTCTTTTGGCCGCTGCGTTTACCGAGCTGCCCGGCAGTTTGGCGTGGTTCGATATGGGCTGGGTAACATACAGCAACGAGGCCAAACACAAGCTGCTCGGCGTAGGCGAAGAAACTTTGCGCGATTACGGCGCGGTCAGCGAAGAAACCGTGCGCGAAATGGCTTTGGGCGCGCTGATTGCCGCCAAAGCCGATTTTGCCGTCAGCATTTCCGGTATCGCCGGGCCGGGCGGCGGCAGCGAAGACAAGCCTGTCGGTACGGTGTGGTTCGGTTTGGCAGGCAAACAGCGCATCAGCGCGCGGAAAATGCAGTTTCACGGCAGCCGCAGCGAAATCCGCGAACAGGCTGTTGAATATGCCTTGGGCTTTTTGGCAGAGATGTCGGGCGTTGAGGCCGTCTGAAAAACCGTTATTCCTATACAGACGGGAATCCAGAGAATGAATCCCGGTAAGATTTAAAAGATTTAAAAATTGTTGCTGCATTTGGTTTTTCTGGATTCCTGCCTGCGCGGGAATGACGATTTCGACAGCGTTTGTTTAAACACATTCCGCCATACTCGGGCTTGACCCGAGTATCTCCCGACAATCATTTCTGAAATGCAAACAGATTAGATACTCGGGTCAAGCCCGAGTATGATGGCTTTTTATTTAGCCATAGTGATTTGCCGGTCTGAAAAACTGGCTTACAAGGTTTTCCTAAATCTTTTACACTCTTCCGTCTTTTCGCTACATAGAAGTTGTGTTTTTGTTTCGCAAAACTGCGCTTTGCTTCGTTTTAGCTACGCAGAAAGCAGAGTTTTTCAGACGGCCTTTATCGATGAATATAACCGAAATTTCCCCAGCCGAAGCCCGTAAAGGCTTGTTCTATGCCATCGGTGCCTACTTGTTTTGGGGCTTGTTTCCGCTTTATTGGTATCCGCTCAACGGTGCGCCGATTGATGCGGCGCAGATTCTGGCGCAGCGGATTACTTGGTCGGCCGTGTTTGCACTGCTGGCCTTGGCCGTTTGCAGGCAGACCGGCGAGCTGCTTGCGCTGTTGCGCCGGCCAAAGCTGGCAGCAGCGCTGACGGCCAGTGCGTTGTGCATTTCGCTCAACTGGCTGGTGTATCTTTGGGCGATGACGAACAACCACGTTTTGGAAGCGAGTTTGGGCTATTTTGTTTCGCCGCTGTTTAATGTTTGGGGCTGTCCTAGATAACTAGGCCAAATTATCTCTTACTAATTGTTTTAACAAAG
>JAUNKU010000080.1 GCA_030532645.1 Neisseria sp.
TGACACCGGCCGCCGTAACCGGCACGCTGACCGTTCCTGTCGGCCGTATCCGCAAGCTGGGTATGGGCGGCCAATACATCAGCGCGTTTACCGTGGGCGACCAACTGTTGTGGGGCGCAGCCGAGCCGTTGCGCCGTATCCTGCGTATTATTTTGGGCAACTTGGACTGATTAAACAGTCCGAATAAATCATAAAGGCCGTCTGAAAACGGGATTTTGCTCCGTTTTCAGACGGCCTTTTTATCGCCACCCGACTTACCCGATACGCTAACGCCCAAACAATTTGGCAAACAGCAGAAAGGCCAACGGCCAGCATACTATCGCTGCCAGCCAGCCCGTCCAGTGAAACTCAACCGCCAAATAAACCGGCAGCCCCAACAGAAACGCTTCCACCGCACCAATCAAAACGAAAGGCAGTGCCACCAAGCCCAGGCCGAGAAAAAACAGGCCGATTGCAGCCAATAGACCGTAGCCGATAATGCTCAATATCCAATCCATTTTCTCTTTTCCCTTCCGTTTCAACAGGCTGAAATCACGCTGCGGATACTGTCCGTCAAGTCGGCCGTTTGTTCCATAAAACAGCATTTAACTGCATTTTCTCTGCGCAGAAATCACGGTTTCAATTTCGCCAAGCCGAGCTGAACCTTCACCGGCATCATTTTCATTTCATTGGAGCGACGCTTTTTCAGACGGCCTTCTATCCCGACAGGCTGCAAAAAAGCCGCAACTTTCGCTGCGGCTTTGTCAAAACCTGATTATTTCAATTTGGTTTCTTTGTAAATAACGTGTTTGCGGGCAACCGGATCGAATTTTTTGATTTCCAGTTTGCCTGGCATAGTGCGTTTGTTTTTGGTAGTGGTGTAGAAGTGACCAGTACCGGCAGATGATTCCAGTTTGATTTTATCGCGCATTGCAGTATTCCTTAATCAAATGTATTGAAATTAAGCTTCGCCGCGGGCACGCAAATCAGCCAGAACGACATCAATGCCTACTTTGTCGATGGTACGCAATGCAGCGTTAGAAACGCGCAAGCGAACCCAGCGGTTTTCACTTTCAACCCAAAAACGGCGTGTTTGCAAGTTAGGCAAAAAACGACGTTTGGTTTTATTGTTGGCGTGTGACACGTTGTTGCCGCTCATCGGGCGCTTACCGGTCACTTTACAAACTCGTGCCATGATTGGACTCCAAACTTCTGTAATTAAAATCGGAAAACGCGGTTTATACCACAAAAAACCGTTTCTTATCAAGGATAAGTTACTGTTCTTGTGTTATTTGGGGCTTAAACCGCCTGAAATTGTTGTTTTTCCCAAACAAAGGAAGAGGAAAAATAGTCTGCCATTATAGCGCAAATTATTTATCCGTGTTCGGAAAATTTTGCTTTTTTCTTACAAGGCCGTCTGAAAACGGGATACCGGTCCGGCATCTCATTGTCTGTTTTCAGACGGCCTTGATACGTTTTACTGCGCTGCCGGTTCGTGGGTAAAACGTTTCAAGCCGCCGCCCAAGGCTTTATAGAGGTCGGCCATATTTTCCAAACGCGACAGGCTGCTGGCAAGAACGGCGCTGTCGGCGGCATAGCTGCTGCGCTCGGCATCCAGCAAGGCCAATGCGCTGGCAACGCCGTGTTTGTAGCGCAGGCCGACCAAGCGGCGGGTTTCACTGTATGCTTTGGCTTGGCGCACGGCGGCTTCGTGCGAATGGTCGAGCTGGGCGCGTGCCACCAGTGCATCAGACACGTCGCGGAAGGCAGCCTGAACAGCGCCTTCGTAGTTTACCACTTGGATTTGCTTGCGGATTTCCGCCGCGTCCAAGCTGGCTTGCAGGCTGCCCCAGTTGAAAATCGGCAAGTTGATGCTCGGTGCAAACGCCCATACGGCATTACTGCCGGAGAACAGTTTGCCCAATTCGTTCGAACCGATGCCGACCGTAGTCGTCAGGCTGATGCTCGGGAAGAAGGCCGCGCGTGCTGCGCCGATATTGGCGTTGGCCTGTTTCAAAGCAAACTCGGCGGCGCGGATATCAGGGCGGTTCAGCAATACTTCGGAAGTCAAACCGGCAGGCAGACGGCTGATTTTAAATTGTTTGTTCAGCGGAAGACCGTTGGGCAGATCATCCGGAATCGGGCGGTTCAGCAACATTGCCAAAGCATTGCGTGCGGTTTCGCGGCCCTTGGCGGCTTTGGCGTAATCGGATTTGGCCGACTCAATCAGGGCTTCCTGTTGGCGCAAATCGACGGCAGAAACCACGCCGGCTTTGTGTTTGAGCTGGGTCAGACGGTAGGTTTGCTGGCGGCTTTTCAGCACGCGCTCGGCCAATACCATACTTTCTTCTGCGTAACGCTCGTTGAAATAGGCTTTGGCAACAGCTGCCACCAAGCTCAGATGTGCGGAATCACGCGCGGCGGCGGTGGCAAAATAATTTTGCAGGGCCGCTTCGCTTTGGCTGTGCGCCTTGCCGAACAAATCCAGCTCGTAGCCGGTAATGCCCAAGCCGACGCGATAGGAAGAGGAAGTTGGAATATTGTTGCTGCCGATGCCGCCGCTGCGCGAACCGCTACCACTGGCGTTGATGCCCGGCAGCTCGGCGGCGCGGCTGATCATATATTGTTTGCGCACGGCTTCGCTGTTGAGCGCGGCGGCGCGCAAATCGGTGTTGCGTTGCAGCGCGATTTCAATCAAACGGTGCAAACGCGGATCGGCGAAATAGTCCTGCCAACCCAAAGAAGCCGCCTGCACGGCTTCTTGCGCCGGCACGTCGAATTTGAAGGTATCGGGCACGGCCACTTGCGGCTGTTCGAGCTTCGGCATTATCGAACAGGCCGACAGCAAAACGGCAGCAGTGATAACGGCGCTGCTTTTCAGTTTCAAGGTTTTCATTCGGATAAACTTTCTTTCCAAAATTTCAAAATACGGCGGAGGCCGTCTGAAAAACGGCGTTTTCAGACGGCCTTAGGGCTTACAGGGAAGCGTTTTCAATCTGCTTTGGTTTGGCCGGAAACAATTTGCGTACCAAAACATAGAACAGCGGCACCAAAAATACCGACAGAATCGTGCCGACCAACATCCCCCACAATACCGTCGTACCAATCGCTTTTTGTGAAGCGGAGCTTGCACCGGAAGCGAAATACAGCGGCACCACGCCCAAAATAAAGGCGAAGGAAGTCATAATAATCGGACGGAAACGCAGATGCGCGGCCTGCAATGCGGCTTTCAACGCATCCATTCCCTGCTCTTGCAGGTCTTTGGCAAACTCGATAATCAAAATGGCGTTTTTCGCGCTCAAACCGATTACCGTAATCAGGCCGACTTGGAAGTAAATATCGTTGAGATATTGCGGCGGTACGCCGAACAAGCCCAAGAAGCCGTTGCGGCCGGATACGCCGAGCACCACGCCCAAAAAGCCGAGCGGTACGACCATAATCACCGCCAGCGGAATCGACCAGCTTTCATACAGCGCAGCCAACACCAAGAACACCGCCAGAATCGCCAAACCGTACACAATATAGGTTTGCGAGCTGCCTTTGGCTTCTTCGCGCGACTGGCCGGCCCATTCGAGGCTGTAACCGTCCATTTCATCAACCATACGCTGCACTTCGGCCATTACTTCGCCGGTAGAGTAGCCGGAAGCCGGTGCGCCGTCGATTTTCATTGCCGGATAACCGTTGAAACGCACGCTTTGCTCGGCACCATCTTCCCACGATGCGGTCGCCACCGTAGAAAGCGGCACAGCTACGCCCTGCTTGTTCGGCACGGTCAGCGCCAAAATGCCTTCGGGCTGCATACGCGCGGCGGCATCAGACTGCACAATCACACGCTGCAAACGGCCGTTGTTCGGGAAGTCGTTGATATACGACGAACTCAATGCCGTACCCAATGCAGCTCGGATAGACGAAAAGTCGATACCTTGTGCGGCCGCTGCTTCGCGGTTGATGTCGATTCGCAGCTGCGGTGCGTCTTCCAAGCCGGAAGAACGGGTATTCTGCGCGTCGAACATCGGGCTTTGGCGCATTTTGCCGAGCAGCTCGTTGCGCTTGGCAAGCAAAGCTTTATGGCCGCTGTTGTTGCGGTCTTGCAGATACATCGAGAAGCCGGAGCTGGTACCCAATTCCATAATGGCAGGCGGATTGATGGCGATGGCAAAACCGTCTTTCACTTTGCCCATCATCGCGCCGGTAATCCGTTTCGACAGAATACCTGCGGTGCTCATAATGTCGGTACGCTCATTCCAATCTTTCAGCGTAATAAAGCCGAAACCCATATTCTGGCCGGAGCCGGAAAAGCTGAAACCGGACACGCCGATAAAGCTTTCCACTTCGGGCATTGCGGTAATCACTTCGTTGGCTACCGCCAGCGTGGCATCGGTACGCTCTTTGGTAGCACCGGACGGCAGCTGCACCATCATCATCAGGCTGCCTTGGTCTTCCTGCGGCAGGAAGGAAGTCGGAATGTTTTTATAGAACAAACCGGCAATGCCGCCCAGCAGCAGATAAACCACCATCATCGGCGCACCGCGTTTCAATACTTTGGCAACCCAGCCTTCGTATTTGTGCGTGCCGTCTGAAAACTTGCGGTTGAACCAGCCGAAGAAACCTTTTTTCTCTGCGTGGTGGCCTTTCGGAATCGGTTTCAGCAAAGTGGCGCACAAAGCCGGCGTAAGCGTCAGCGCGAAGAAAGCGGAGAAGGCAATCGCCACCGCCATCGTTGCCGCAAACTGGGTGTAAATCTTACCGCTCGCGCCGGTAAAGAACAGCAGCGGCAGGAATACCGACACCAGCACGGCGGTAATGCCGATTACGGCGCCGGAAATCTGACCCATCGCTTTTTTGGTGGCTTCTTTCGGCGGCAGCCCTTCTTCGGCCATAATCCGCTCGACGTTTTCCACCACCACAATCGCATCGTCCACCACGATACCGATGACCAGCACCATCGCGAACATCGTCAAAACGTTAATCGACATTCCGAAGAACCAGATCGAAGCGAATGCGCCCAGCAGCGAAATCGGCACGACAATGGTCGGAATAATGGTATAGCGCAGGTTTTGCAGGAAAAGATACATTACGATAAACACCAAAACCATCGCTTCGAGCAGCGTATGCACCACTTTCTCAATCGAGATGGCAACGAATTTCGATGTATCGTAAGGCGCGCTCCATTCCAAACCGGCCGGGAAGAAGCGTTCCAGCTTTTCCATTCTTTCGCGCACGGCGGCGGCGGTGGCCATCGCATTACCGCTGTTGGACAGCATTACCGCCATACCGACTGCCGGTTTGCCGTTCAAACGGGTAGAAGTCGAATATTCCTGACTGCCCAGCTCAATCCGCGCCACATCGCGCAAATACACATTCGCGCCGTTATCCTGCGAGCGCAGAATGATGTTGCCGAACTGCTCAGGCTTGCTCAACTGGCCGTCCACCTGAATGGTGGCGGCAATGCGCTGCCCCTGCACATTCGGCAACGAACCGAGCGTACCGGCGGAAATCTGCGCGTTTTGCGAAGAAACGGCGGCGGAAACATCGGCAAACGACAAATTATAGTTTTGCAGTTTCTGCGGATCGACCCAAATCCGCATCGCGCGTTGCGAGCCGAACAAACGGGCCTCGCCCACGCCGTCGATACGCTGGATTTCAGGCTTGATGTTGCGCTCCACATAATCGGCGATGTCTTCCGTACCCATTGTTTCCGATTTCATCATCAGAACCATCAGGAAGTTCGAGCGCGATTTGGACACAACCACGCCGTTCTGGCGCACCGGTGCAGGCAGCAGCGCTTCCACTTCGGAAAGCTTGTTCTGCACGTTTACCTGCGCCAGATTTTCATCTGTTTCCGGCGTAAACGTCAGCGTAACCGAGCCGCCGCCGCTGGACGTGGCGCTGGTACTCATATAATCCAAGCCTTCCACGCCGTTCATACTGCGTTCGATAACAGCCAGCACGCTGTCTTCCAGCACTTGCGCCGACGCGCCCGGATAAACAGCAGTCAGCGTAATGGTCGGCGCACCCACCGACGGATATTGCGACACCGGCATACTGCGGATGCCGATAACGCCCGCCAAAATCACGAAAATCGCGATTACCCAAGCGAAAATCGGGCGGTCGATAAAGAATTTAGCCATAACCGTTTCCCTTATTTCGCCTCAGAAGTTTGCGCTTCGGAAGCGGCTTGCGGCTCGGAGGCCGTCTGAATTCCGGCCTCTTGCGCTTGGGCAGCGGAAGCACCGTTTTCAGACGGCATTGCAGGGGCCGCACCCTGAGCCTCAGGCGGCGTCCATTCCTGCGGCGTGACTTTTTTCGCGCCCATCATTCCGGCAATCATCGTGCCGTCCACCACAACTTTGTCGCCCGGCTGCAAACCTTCGGTAATCACCCAGCTGCTGCCCTGCTGTGAAGCCACAGTCACCGTGCGCGGTGCCATCGTACCGTCCGGATTCACCACCATTACCGTATCCTGCTGGCCGCGCGTTACCGCTTGTTGCGGCACGACAAAAGCATTGGCAATATCGGCCTGCGGCATACGCACGCGCACATACAGGTTCGGAATCAGCACATTGTCCGGATTCGGCACTTCGGCGCGTACTTTCACTTGGCCGGTTGCCGAGTCCACCGTCATATCGGCGAAAATCAGACGGCCTTTATACGGATACACCGTACCGTCTTCCAGCAGAATGTCCACCGCCATACCGCCTTTGCCCACCGCCTGCACTTTGCCTTCGGCGTATTGCTGGCGCAGCTTCATCACGTCCAAAGCCGATTGCGTAATGTTGATGTACATCGGATGGTTCTGCTGAATCGTTGCCAATACGGTCGGGTCGCCGGCGGCCACCAAAGTACCTTCCGACACTTTCGCCGCACCGATAATGCCGGCAATCGGCGCAGTAATACGCGAGCGGTTCATACTGATTTGCGCGCTCTTAATCGAAGCACGCGCCGCTTCCACCTGCGCTACCGCCGCACGGCGGGCAGTAACCGCCGCATCGTATTCCTGTTTGCTGATAGCATCGGCTTCCACCAAAGGTTTGTAGCGCGCCAAATCCGCCTCGGCTTTCGCCAAATTTGCCTCGGCCGACAACAAAGACGCACGGGCGCTGTGCAGCGAAGCTTCATAAGTTGAAGCGTCCACTTGGAACAAAGGCTGTCCCGCGCGGACAAACGCACCTTCTTGGAACAAACGGCGCTGGATAATGCCGCCCACTTGCGCGCGCACTTCCGCCGTACGGTAAGCCTCCAAACGCGCCGGCAAATCGGTGCTCAACGTAACCGTTTGCGGCTCAACCGTTACCACGCCCACAGTCGGCGGCGGCATTTCCTGACCCTGCGGCGCACCTTTCGCACCGCCAGCCGCAGATTTGCCGTCTCCGCCGCCGCAAGCGGCCAAAGCCAGCGCCAAAGCCGCCGCCAGCGTGCTGCGGACAAAAATATTGCTTGTCATAACTTGCTTCCTTCAATAATCAATAACAGTCAAAACATTAAAAATACACAATAAAACCGGCTCAGGCCGTCTGAAAATCCTCCCTTTCAGACGGCCTTTGCACGCGCCTGCCGCGGACGGCAAACGCAAAAAAGCGATGATAACAAATATCAAACGGCAGATTATACATACAAAAGTGTATGTAACAAAGCAAAAAACGCTTATAATCCGCACTTTAACATTACAGCCCACTACAACACGCTATGCGCAAAACCAAAGCCGAAGCCCAAAAAACACGCGAGCTCCTTCTGCAAACCGCGCTCGATACCTTCCTCGAACACGGCGTGTCGAAAACCACCCTGCAAACCATCGCCAAAAACGCCGGCGTAACGCGCGGCGCTTTGTATTGGCATTTCAAAAACAAAGAAGATTTGCTCGGCACGCTGCTGCAACAATGTTTCGACAGCTTCCAAAGCTCGTTTTCAGACGACCCTGACACACTGGCACCTTTGTGCCAAGCCCTGAAAAACCTGTTTACCCACTTGCAACACAACAACCAGCAGCGGAAACTGTGCATCATCCTCAACCTGAAATGCGAGCACACCGAAGAAAACCGCGCCATTACCGAGCTGCACCGCCGCTACATCGACCTTTGGCGACAGCGTTTCCACAATCTGCTGCAACA